>JAGWMH010000037.1 GCA_028871775.1 Betaproteobacteria bacterium | reverse complement strand
CTTCTGCGAGGAGTCCTGCCCGGTGGATGCCATCGTGGAAACGCGCATTCTGGAATACCACGGCGAGAAGCGCGGCGACCTGTACTACACCAAGCCGATGCTGCTGGCGCTGGGCGACAAGCATGAAGCGCAGATCGCCAGGGACCGCGCGGCGGACGCTAAATACCGGTGAATGGTGATAAGTGATAAGTGATAAGTGATAAGTGAAAAGCAAAAAACTGATCTTAACCCTCTCACCAGGGAGGGTGGTGCGCAGCAACGGGTGGGCGTCACTTATCACCTGTCACTTTTCACGTTGTGTTAGGGAATTATGTTGATGAGCTTTGAGACAATAGTTTTTTACCTGTTTGCGGCGCTCAGCGTGTTCGCCGCGTTGCGCGTGATCACCGCGCGCAATCCGGTGCATGCTGCGCTGTTTCTGGTGCTGGCCTTTTGCAGCATGGCCGGTATCTGGATGCTGCTGGAAGCGGAGTTTCTCGCCATCACGCTGGTGCTGGTGTATGTCGGCGCGGTGATGGTGCTGTTCCTGTTCGTGGTGATGATGCTGGACATCAGCCTGGTGCAGTTGCGTGCAGGTTTCTGGCGCCTGGTGCTATTTGGCGCGGCGCTGGCCGGCCTGATGGCGTTCGAGATGATTTGGGTGCTGGGTTCCTCCAGGACGTCCACTGGCAGGGTAGCCATCAAACATGCGGCCGACTACAGCAATACCAAGGAGTTGGGGCGTTTGATGTATACCGACTATGTGTATCCGTTTGAGATTGCAGCGGTGATACTGCTGGTGGCGATGGTGGCCGCGATTGCCCTGACCTTCCGCCGCCGCAAGGACGCCAAATCGCAGGGGGTGCCCGAACAGGTCGCGGTCAGGAAAGCGGATCGCCTGCGCCTGGTCAAGATGCCGCCGGAGAATCGCGCCCGGCAAGGATTGGACAGCACAGAAGAGGTTGCACGATGATTGTTCTTTCGGATTTCCTGATTCTTGGCGCGGTCATCTTCAGCATGGGGGTTGCCGGCATTCTGTTCAAGCGGAAAAACATCATCAATGTGCTGATGGCGATCGAGTTGATGCTGCTGGCGGTGAATACGAATTTCGTCGCATTCTCGCACTTTCGGGGAGATCCCGCCGGCCAGATATTCGTCTTTTTCATATTGATGGTCGCCGCTGCCGAGGCAGCCATCGGGCTTGCCATCGTGGTGCTGCTGTTCCGCAGCCGGCGGACGATCGAAGCGGCCGATTGGAACGAGCTGAAAGGGTGACCCCCGGTGCCATGATGATAATGATGACAGTAAAGAAAAACAGTCTGTGGAGGGATAACCAGGTGAGTAATGATTTCGCCGCCTTTTCACTCGCGGGGACGAACCGGATGGCCACATGGAAACATTGATTTCGATAAAGCCTCTTCTGGCGGTGCTGGTCTCGGCAATTGCCGCCGTGCTGGTCATGTGTTCCTACCGGCGGCCCAACCTGAGAGAGGGCTGGTCTCTTGGTGCGGGACTGATCAAGTTCCTGATCGTGATCTCCATGACTCCCGCAATTCTTTCCGGGGTAATGATCAAATATACGGTCTTCAAAATCCTTCCCGGCGTTGAGCTCGCCTTCAAGGTGGACGGCATCGGTTTGCTGTTTGCCACCACATCGTCATTTCTGTGGATGGTCACCACGGTTTATTCCATGGGCTACATGCGCACCCTCGAGGAGCACGCCCAGACGAGGTATTACACCTGCTTTGCCATTGCCCTTTCTTCGGCCATGGGCGTCGCTTTTGCGGGGAACCTGTTCACGCTGTTCTTCTTCTACGAAATACTGAGCCTGTGCACCTTGCCGCTGGTGATACACAACGAGGGCGCCAAAGACTGGGATGCGGGGCGCAAGTACCTGCTCTATCTGGTGGGCGCATCGAGCAGCATCCTGCTGGGCGCCATCATCCTGACGTATTGCCTTACCGGCACGCTGGAATTCAACAAGGCGGGGATGTTCGCGGGGATAACGGCCACGACGTTCTCGGGGATGGAGATCCCGACACTGCTGACGGTGATGTATTTCATGTTCCTGTACGGCTTTGCCAAGGCGGGACTGATGCCGATGCACAACTGGCTACCCTCCGCGATGGTGGCCCCCACGCCGGTAAGCGCTCTGCTTCACGCCGTGGCGGTGGTGAAGGTGGGCGCGTTCTGCATCGTCCGGCTGGTGGTTGACGTATTCGGGACCCCGCTGATGCAGCATCTCCACCTGGGTGACTACACGGCGATTATCGCCTCCATCACCATCCTGGCGTCGTCGGCCTATGCGCTGACCCAGGACAATCTCAAGATGCGGCTGGCCTATTCCACGGTGAGCCAGCTCTCGTACATCGTGCTGGGGGTGGCGCTGCTGTCGGTCAGCGGAATCACCGGAGGCATCATACACATCGTGAATCATGCCTTCACCAAAATCACGCTGTTCTTCTGCGCCGGTGCGATCTATGTCGCATCGCACAAGACCAACATCAGCGAGATATCCGGGATTGCACGGAAAATGCCGTGGACGATTGCGGCCTTCGCCATCGGCTCACTCAGCATTGTCGGAGTGCCGCTGTTCGCCGGATTCATCACCAAGTGGAATCTTGCCATCGGCACCATCGAGACCAAAAGCTGGGTGCTGCTCGGGGTGATATTGACCAGCAGCCTGCTCAACGTGGCGTACTTTGCGCCGGTCGTCTACAAGGCCGTGTTCGGGACTCCGCCGGCGGATGGACATGAAGGTGTCAGCGAAGCACCCTTAAAATGCCTGATACCGTTGCTGATTACGGCGGTTGGAACGGTGGTTCTGGGCATTTATCCGGACCACTTCCTTAATTTAATCAAGGTGGGGATTCGGTGATGGATATAGGCAAGATTCTGGAAAACCTGGTGAACAACGCAAAGACGCTGAAGCAGATCGGTTTCGCGGTGCTTGCGCTCATTGTGGTGATCGATTTTTTTCTTCCCCGGCACCACTCGGAATTTTTCTGGGACGACATCCCGGGGTTCAGCGCCCTCTACGGGCTGCTCTCTTTTATCCTGATCGTCGTCGTTTCGAAAACATTGGGACACTATTTGCTGGGGCGGCCTGAGGATTACTACGATGATTGAATGGCTCCACCCTTCGGTTTTCCTCATTCTGGGGGCACTGCTCATTCCTTTCCTCAAAGGGAGGGTGCAGCAGGTTTATATCGTTCTCCTCCCGACCCTTGCCCTGCTGACCGTGATGCTGATGTCGCCCGGTGTCCATGGCGTCGTCCACTTCCTCGGATTTGAACTGGTCTTCGGGCGTGCGGACAAGCTCAGCCTTGCCTTCGCGTACGTGTTCTCGAGCGCAGCGCTGATCGGGGCGACCTATGCGCTGCATGTCAAAGACAACGGGCAGCATATCGCCGCGTTCGCCTATGCCGGGTCAGCAATCGGAGCAACGTTTGCCGGTGATCTTTTGACGCTCTTTGTGTTCTGGGAGCTCATGGGGGTCGCCTCGGTCTGGCTCATCTGGTCGCGCCGGGTAAAGGCCTCGATCGAAGCCGGGTACCGCTATCTGCTGGTGCATACCGTTGGCGGCGTGGTGCTTCTTGCCGGGATCGTGATTCTTTATGTGACGACCGGATCGACCCGTTTCGATGCCATGCAGCAGGTAAATGGCGCTGCGTTCTATCTCATCCTGATCGGCTTCATGCTCAACGCCGCCGTTCCTCCGCTGCACGCATGGCTAACCGATGCCTACCCCGAGGCGACGGTGACGGGTGCGGTTTTCCTGAGTGCTTTCACCACCAAGACGGCGGTCTATGCGCTGGCCCGCGGCTACGCCGGGACGGAGTTGCTCATCTGGATGGGCACGATCATGGCGCTCTACGGCGTGGTGTTTGCCATGCTGTCGAACGATATTCGCCGGCTGCTCGGCTACCACATCATCAGCCAGGTGGGCTTCATGGTGGCCGCCATCGGGATGGGGTCTGAGCTGGCCATCAACGGTGCGGTCGCGCATGCTTTTGCGCACATCCTGTACAAGGGACTGCTGTTTATGGGGGCAGGTGCGGTCATTCAGATGACGGGGCGGAGCAAGCTCAGCGATCTGGGAGGTTTATACCGCGGGATGCCCGTGACCTTCGTGCTCTACATGATCGGCGCCTTTTCGATTTCGGCTTTCCCCCTGTTCAGCGGATTCGTGAGCAAGTCCATGGAAATCTCCGCCGCCGCCGAGATGCATCTTCCCAAGATATGGCTGCTGCTCACCATGGCTTCCGTCGGAACTTTCCTGTGCCTGGGGCTGAAGATTCCCTATTACACTTTCTTCGGCAAAGATTGCGGGTTACGCCCGACCGAACCGCCGCGCAACATGCTGGTGGCGATGGGGATGGCCTCGTTCCTGTGCATCTTCATCGGTGTTTATCCCGCATGGCTTTACGACAAGCTGCCGAACCTGGTTGAATACCATTCCTACACCCCGACCCATGTCATCTGGGCCTTGCAGATACTGCTGTTCACCGGGATGGGTTTCTTCATGCTGCGCAAGAAACTCGGGGGGCTGCGCAAGATCACCCTGGACATAGACTGGTTCTACCGGAAGGGAGCCGGCCTTTTCATGCAGTTTGTGTACCGCGTGGTAAGTCCCATCGAGAACTGGTTTATTCAGGTGTACCGACATGTGTTCCGCGGCAATCTGACACTGGGCACAAAAGGGCTGTGGCTGGACAAGCATGTTATTGACGGGGCGGTCAACGCCGTTGCGGCCGTGGTGGTGCGGTGGGCCGGCGCGCTGCGGCAGATGCAGACCGGACAGCTCCAGCATTATGCCCTGGTCATGGTGGGATCGCTTTTAATCCTGAGCCTTTATTCGCTGTTCTGAGGTTATAGCGTGATACACGAATCCAATTTATTGAGCTTGCTTATTATTCTTCCAACCCTCGGCGCGGCGATAGTCGGCTTCGCCCCGCGCAATGACGAGTGGACACGCCGGATCGCTCTCGCTTTCAGCCTGCTGGTTTTTGCCGCTTCGCTTCCGCTGTGGTATCTCTTCGATACCTCCAGCCACGAGATGCAATTTGTCACACGGGTGTCCTGGATACCCGCTTTCAACATCAATTATGCCGTCGGCGTGGACGGTATCAGCGTGCTGCTGGTGCTGCTCACCACTCTGGTTACCCCGATGTGCGTGCTCTGCTCATGGAAGGCCATCGATACCCGGGTCAAGGAGTACATGATGGCGATCCTGATCATGGAGGCGGCGCTGATCGGCGTATTTGTGTCGCTCGATTTGCTCCTGTTCTTCGTGTTCTGGGAGGCGGAGCTCATTCCGATGTTCCTTATCATCGGGGTATGGGGCGGCCAGCGCCGGATATATGCCGCGCTGAAGTTCTTCCTGTATACCATGGCAGGCAGCCTTCCCATGCTGGTGGCGATACTGGCGCTGTATTTCATGGGCGGCGAGACATTCGACATTCAGGAGCTTGCGAAAGGATCGTACAGCGCGACGTTCCAGTTCTGGGTGTTCTGGGCCTTCTTCCTTGCCTTCGCGATCAAGGTGCCGATGTTTCCGTTCCATACCTGGCTGCCCGACGCCCACGTCGAGGCGCCCACCGCCGGTAGCGTGATGCTGGCAAGCGTGATGCTGAAGCTGGGCACCTACGGCTTCCTGAGATTCAGTTTGCCGATCACACCCGATGCCAGCCATGCTTTTGCGCCGATCGTCCTGGTCCTTTCGCTGATTGCCATCATCTGGGGCTCGTACATGGCGCTGGTACAAACCGATCTCAAGAAACTGGTCGCCTACTCCAGCGTCGGGCATATGGGATTCGTCACCATGGGAATATTCGTCTTCAATCCGCAGGGCATCGAGGGGGCGATTCTTCAGATGGTCAACCACGGGATCACCACCGGGGCGCTGTTTCTCTGCGTGGGAATCATCTACGAGAGAACCCACAGCCGGCTTATCTCGGACTGCGGCGGGCTGCGGATGACGGTGCCGATTTATGTGACGCTGCTGGCCATTTTTTCATTTGCTTCCTTCGGGCTGCCCGGAACGAATTCATTTGTCGGGGAATTCCTGGTGCTGATCGGATCGTTCAAATTCAACCTCCTGCTTGGGGCTATCGCTATCGGCGGGGTGGTGCTCACCGTGGCCTACATGCTGTGGATGCTGCAACGGGTGGTCTGGGGCGAATCGACCAGGAAGGACGATGTTGTTGTTACCGACCTCAACGGTCGCGAGATCGCAACGTTAATACCCTTGCTGGTGCTGGTGTTCTGGATCGGCTTCAACCCGGGACCGTTCCTCGACAGGATGCGGGCGAGCGTAGAGCACCTCGTGTCGGAGGTGTCGTCGGCCCGGGGTGTCAAGAATGTTGAAGGGCGCAATGACGCAGTGCTTCCGCCGCGGTCCGGCCCGATGCCCCGGTATGCCGCAGTGGCGAGCACCGCCGCAGCGAGCCGGGCACCCGCAGACTCGTGCGGCGCATCGCCTTGTCAAATTTCCAACTAGGATCGGAAACGGACGCTATGAACTTTGTAATGTCAGATTTGGTGCCTGTGCTCCCCGAAATCTTCGTGCTGGCCATGACGTGCGTGATACTGATTGCGGACCTGCTGATCAGGCAAAGCGGCAGGCTGGCCACCTACATGCTGGTGCAACTCACCCTGCTGGGCTGTTCGCTGATTCTCGTCGGCACGCACGAAAACCGGGTGATATATGCCTTTCACAACATGTTCGTGGACGACCTTATGTCCGATGTGCTGAAACTCCTGACCTGTCTGGCGCTGTCCATGATGCTGGCATATTCGAGGCTATATCTCACCGCGCGCGGCCTGTTCACCGGCGAGTTCATGGTGCTGGTGCTGTTCGCCATGCTCGGCATGATGGTGATGATTTCCGCCAACCACTTTGTCACCCTGTATCTCGGGCTGGAACTGCTCTCCCTGAGCCTGTATACGCTGGTCGCTATGCAACGCGATTCCGCCACCGCCATCGAAGCCGCGATGAAATACTTTGTGCTAGGCGCGCTGGCTTCCAGCCTGTTGTTGTACGGAATGTCCATGCTGTATGGCGCGACCGGCACGCTGGAACTGGGCGCGCTGACCCAGGCGATCCAGTCCGGCGCGGCGGACAGGAATTTGCAGATATTCGGCCTGGTGTTCGTGGTCTGCGGCCTGGCCTTCAAGCTCGGCGTAGTGCCCTTCCACATGTGGGTGCCGGACGTGTATCAGGGTGCGCCCACCGCCATAACCATGCTGATCGGCTCGGCTCCCAAACTGGCCGCCTTTGCCTTTGTCACGCGCATTCTGGTGGAGGGACTGCAACCGCTGATGCCGCACTGGTCTGCCATGCTGGTTATTCTCGCGATCGCCTCGATCGTCCTCGGCAACGTCACCGCGATCGCGCAGACCAACATCAAGCGCATGCTCGCCTACTCCACCATTTCCCACATGGGATTTCTGCTGCTTGGAATATTGAGCGGCAGCATCGAGGGTTATGGGGCGTCGATGTTCTATGCCGTGGTGTACGCGCTGATGTCGCTGGGCGCGTTCGGCATGATCATGCTGCTGTCGCGCGCAGATGGCTTCGAGGCCGATACCATAAACGATTTCAAGGGGCTCAGCCGGCGCAGTCCGTGGTTCGCCTTCATCATGCTGCTGCTGATGTTTTCCATGGCCGGAGTGCCGCCTACGGTGGGCTTCTACGCCAAGTTCTCGGTGTTCAGCGCGGCGGTGAATTCCGGGCACATTCCGCTGGTCGCGATCGCCGTGCTGTTCTCGCTGATCGGCGCGTTCTTCTACCTGCGCATCGTCAAACTGATGTATTTCGACGCTCCGGAAAGCCATGCTGCGATCTCCATCCAGCCGGACACCGGTATCCTGATTTCGTTTAACGGATTGGCGGTATTGCTGCTGGGTATCCTGCCGGGCAAACTGATGGCGGTGTGCGCAGTGTCGGCGCAGCAGTCGTTGTTGCTGCACTAAAACGTTTAGCAATGCAGCCATCCTGAACTCCCGCCGTGTGCGGGAGTTTTTGTTTGAAGTTAGAATGACTGCGGCAAACAATTTTATTGAGCCAACCATGCCCAACCGCCTCGTCCGGGAAACCAGCCCTTATTTGCAGCAGCACGCCGGCAACCCGGTGGACTGGTTTCCGTGGGGCGAGGAAGCGCTGAGGTGCGCGCGCGAACAGGACAAGCCGATCCTGCTTTCCATCGGCTATTCCGCCTGCCACTGGTGCCATGTCATGGCGCATGAATCGTTCGAGGATGCCAGGGTCGCGGCGGTGATGAACCGGCACTTCATCAACATCAAGGTGGACCGAGAAGAGCGCCCCGACCTCGACCATATCTACCAGACCGCCCATGCCATGCTGAACCAGCGTAGCGGCGGCTGGCCGCTCACCCTGTTTCTGACGCCGGATCAGACGCCGTTTTTCGGCGGCACTTATTTTCCCAGAGAGGCACGCTACAACCTGCCCGGCTTTGTGCAGGTGCTGGAGTATGCGGCCGAAATTTACCACACGCGCCGGGATGATATCGCCAAACAAAATGCATCGCTGCTGCATGCATTTGGCGCCACTCTGCCGAGCGCGGAAGGTCAGGCCAGCTTCAGCAAAACGCCGCTGGCTGATGCATGCAGCGAATTGCGGCAGGCTTTCGATCCCGTCTACGGCGGGTTTGGCGGCGCGCCCAAGTTCCCGCAACCGGTAGGAATGGAGTTTCTGCTCAGGCATGCAATGCGCGGCGGCGACCCCGATGCACGCAGCATGGTGCTCCACACGCTGCGCAAAATGGCGGAGGGCGGCATCCACGATCAGTTGGGCGGCGGCTTCTGCCGTTACAGCGTGGATGAGCGCTGGGCCATTCCCCACTTCGAAAAAATGCTGTACGACAACGGCCCGCTGCTGGCGCTTTACGCCGATGCGTATGTGCTGAGCGGCGAGGCATCGTTCAGGCGCGTGGCACAAGGCATCGCCGGCTGGGCCATGCGCGAGATGCAGTCGCCGCAGGGCGGTTTTTATTCCAGCCTGGATGCGGATTCCGAACACGAGGAAGGCAAGTTTTACGTGTGGACGCCAGAGCAGGCCGCCAGCCTGTTGAGCGCGGAGGAGTATGCCGTCGCAGCCGCCCACTACGGCCTGGACCAGCCGCCCAACTTCGAACACCGGCACTGGAACCTGCTCGTGGACCAGCCGCTGCACGCCATCGCGCAGACGCGCCACCTGCCGCCGGAGCAGGCTGCACAACTGCTCGCCAGTGCGCAACAGAAAATGTTCGCTGCGCGTGAAAGCCGGGTGCGCCCGGGGCGCGACGAAAAGATTCTGGTCAGCTGGAATGCGCTGATGATCAAGGGCATGGCGCGCGCCGGCAGGATCCTGGATCAACCGGCATGGGTAGCCGCGGCGCAGCGCGCGGCGGATTTCATCCGCGCCGCGATGTGGCGCAACGGCCGCCTGCTGGCGACCTGCAAGGACGGCAAGGCGCACCTGAATGCCTATCTGGATGACTATGCCTTCATGCTGGACGCCCTGCTGGAATTGCTGCAAGCGCAGTTCCGCCTGGCCGACCTGGGATTTGCCCGCGCACTCGCCGACGTGTTGCTGGAGCAGTTCGAGGATCAACAGGAGGGCGGCTTTTTCTTCACCAGCCACGATCATGAAAAGCTCATCCATCGCCCCAAGCCCGGCCATGACAATGCCACGCCGTCCGGCAATGGCATCGCGGCGCTCGCCTTGCAGCGCCTCGGCCAACTGCTGGGAGAGCCACGCTATCTCGATGCCGCCGAGCGCACGCTGAAGCTCTATTACCCGGCGCTGGTGCAGCAACCGGCGGGCTTCATGAGCCTGCTGATGGCGTTGCAGGAATATCTCACGCCGCCGCAAATCGTTATTTTGCGCAGCGCACCGGGAGCAAGCGCAGCGTGGCGCCAGCAACTATCCCAGTACTATTGGCCCGTCACCCTGATCCTGGCACTGGAAGGCGAGCTTGCCGGCCTGCCGGACACACTGGCGAAGCCTTGGTCGCAAGGTGTCAGCGCTTGGGTTTGTCAGAGCGTAAAATGTTTGCCGGTGATAAATGATTGCCAAGAATTGATAGATGTTTGCCAATCCGGTGAGGCGAGCTAAGTCTGCCAATGCGCGGCCGGTTTGCTGCAAGGTATAGGAGTAAAAATGGATTTGAAAGAAACACGCCTCGATTCCACAGTCGTCTATGACGGCAACTTCTTTCAGGTGCGCAAGGATCATGCGTGCCTGTCGGACGGCCAGGTGCACACCCGCGAATACATCGTCCATCCCGGCGCGGTCGCCGTGCTGGCGTTGCTGGACAACGGCAAGCTGGTGATGGAGCGCCAGTACCGCTATGCGCCGCAGCGCGAGTTCATCGAAATCCCGGCGGGCAAGATTGACCCCAGCGAGGATATCCTGCGCACCGCTCAGCGCGAGCTGCTGGAAGAAACCGGCTATGCCGCCAGCGAGTGGGTGCATCTTGCCACCACCTGGCCGTGCATCGGCTATGCCGACGAGCACATCGAATATTTCCTGGCGCGCGGCCTCACCCATCAAGGCCGCCAGCTCGACGACGGCGAATTCCTCGAAGTGTTCGAGCTGTCGCTTGCCGAAGCGATGGAGTGGATCAGGCAAGGCAAGATCAACGACAGCAAGACCATCGTCGGCCTGTTCTGGCTGGAGAAGACGCTGCAGGGCTGGGGGTAGGGGAGGGGGCAGGCAACTGCCGAATTGAGGATAATTAAACCGCCATGCACATGATCCCCGCCAATCTTATTTTCGTCACCCATGCCTTGTTCGTGGCGTTTGTCGTGCTGGGGCTGGTTGTGATCCTGCCTGGAAAATATTTGCGTTGGAACTGGGTCAGGAACCGGTGGTTCAGGGTTACCCACCTTCTGGCAATCGGCATCGTCATGGCGGAGTCATGGCTGGGCCTGATCTGCCCGCTTACCGAATGGGAGAGCCGGTCGAGGGAGGCAGCGGGCGGCAGCGCCTATGCAAGCTCTTTCATCCAGCACTGGCTGCACGAGGTTCTGTTCTATGATTTTGCCCCTTGGGTTTTTACCGTTGCCTACACTGCATTTGGAATCCTGGTGTTGATTGCCTGGCTGCTCGTGCCGCCGGGACATGCGCGGAATTAAAAAATTCTAATTGGCTACGCGGGCTGAAGGGGCAGGGGTAGAGGCGCCTGCTTCGCGCCAGACGCAGACACTGGTGAAGGCTGCAATGTGCCAGTGATTTGACCCACCCTGTGAATTGAGATTTTTGCATTCTGCGCGCAGAATGTCGCCATTCAGCCA
>JAGWMH010000036.1 GCA_028871775.1 Betaproteobacteria bacterium | reverse complement strand
CCGAGCGAATCCCAGCGCAGATAGCCCTCTTCCTGGAACTGCTGGACATGCTTGGGTGCCGAGCCGCCCGCGCCGGTCTCGAACAGGCCTCCTCCGTTCATCAGCGGTACGATGGACAGCATCTTGGCGCTGGTATTCAGTTCGAGGATAGGGAACAGGTCAGTCAGGTAGTCGCGCAGCACGTTTCCGGTGACGGAAATCGTGTCCTTGCCTTGGCGGATGCGTTCCAGCGAGGCGCGGCAGGCAGCAGCCGGCTCCATGATCTTGATGTCCAGACCTTTGGTGTCGTGATCCTTGAGATACTTCTCGACCTTGGCGATGATCTGCGCATCGTGCGCGCGGTTCTTGTCCAGCCAGAATATGGCCGGCGTGTTGCTGAGACGGGCGCGGGTGACAGCCAGCTTGACCCAGTCCTGGATCGGCGCATCCTTGGTCTGGCACATGCGGAAGATATCGCCCTGCTCCACTTTCTGTTCCAGCAGCACCTTGCCGGATGCGTCCACAACGCGAATGGTACCGTTGCCGGCCGCCTCGAAGGTCTTGTCGTGCGAGCCATATTCCTCGGCCTTCTGCGCCATCAGGCCGACGTTGGGCACGCTGCCCATGGTCACCGGATCAAGGGCGCCGTTCTTCTTGCAATCGTCGATGACGGCCTGGAAGACGCCAGCGTAGTTGCGGTCCGGAATCATCGCCTTGGTGTCGTATGCCTTGCCGTCTGCACCCCACATCTTGCCCCCATCGCGGATCATCGGCGGCATGGAGGCGTCGATGATCACGTCGGAAGGCACGTGCAGGTTGGTGATGCCCTTGTCGGAATTCACCATCGCCAGTTGCGGCTGTTTCTTGAAGCAGGCCTGGATGTCGGCCTCGATCTCGGCGCGCTTGGCATCGGGCAGCGTGGCGATTTTCGTCAGCAGGTCGCCAAAACCATTGTTGAGATTGACACCCAGCTCCTTGAAAGTTGCGGCGTGTTTATCAAGCACATCCTTGAAATACACAGAAACGGCATGGCCGAACATGATCGGATCGGAGATCTTCATCATCGTGGCCTTGAGGTGCAACGACAGTAATACGTTCGGCTCTTTCTTCGCTTCCTCAATCTGCTCTGCATAGAATTTGCGCAACGCGCGGCAGCTCATGGCCGATGCGTCGATCACCTCGCCCGCCTTCAACGTGGTTTTTTCCTTCAGTACCGTGGTCTTGCCATCCGCGCCGACGAACTCGATGCGCACGGGGCCAGCTTCGGATACCGTTACGGATTTTTCGCTGCCGTAGAAGTCGCTGCTGCTCATGTGCGCCACGTGCGTCTTTGAATCGGGGCTCCATTTGCCCATCTTGTGCGGATGTTTTCGCGCATAATTCTTCACCGAGAGAGCCGCGCGACGGTCGGAATTGCCTTCGCGCAACACGGGGTTGACTGCGCTGCCGAGTATCTTGCCGAAACGTGCCTTGAGTTCTTTCTCGGCATCGTTTTGCGGATTTTCAGGAAAGTCCGGAATTTTGTAGCCCTGCGCCTGCAATTCCTTGATCGCTGCCTTCAACTGCGGAACTGAAGCGCTGACGTTGGGCAGCTTGATGATGTTGGCTTCCGGCTTCAGCGTCAGTTCGCCCAGCCAGCTCAGGTCGTCATTGAGCTTCTGGCTCTCGGTCAGGTTCTCGGGAAAATTTGCGAGGATACGCCCAGCCAAGGAAATGTCCCTGGTTTCGACGGTAACGCCAGCAGCCTTGGTGAAGGCCTGGACGATGGGCAGCAAGGAATAGGTAGCCAGTGCCGGCGCTTCATCGACCTTCGTGTAAAAAATTTTTGGACTTGTCATGTTTTTCTCTTTAATTAATAATTCAATAAGTTATGAATTATAGTTAAGAATCTAGATTAAGAATTCCAGAGCATTCAGTTCAAGCCGCCTTCATCTGGCTGGCAAACAATGAAAGAGCGCCACCTGCGCGGATCATCGGGATGTCTTCCTTCCCCTGCGCGAGCTTGAGGGGAATCTCACCTACGCCACTCACCGCCAGTTTGAGCTGGCCGCTTTCCAGTCCAGAGGTGTCGAGAGACACTTTGGCGCCCTGCTGGATGCGGTCAAGATCGGACGGATTAGCGAAGGTCAGCCCCAGGATGCCGAAGTTGGCGAGGTTGGCCAGGTGGATGCGTTCGAAGCCTTTGGCGACGATGGCGCGCACGCCGAGGATGCGCGGGCACAGCCCGGCATGCTCGCGCGAGCTGCCCATGCCGTAGCCGTCGCCCGCCACGAGGAAGCCGTGGCCGCCCGCGTCGCGCAGCGCCGCCGCGCGGGTGCTGAAAGTCTTGTCCACCTGGACAAAGGTCGCCTGTTTGGCGTACTCGTCCGCATTGGAACGCAGCGACAGGTACTTGCCCGCAGGCTGGATGTGGTCGGTCGTGATCTCGTTGCCAAGCTTGAGCAGCACCTCGCCGGACAATTTAGCCGGCAGCGGATCCAGCGTCGGCAGCGGCGCGATGTCCGGGCCGTAGCGCATCACCACCTTGGCCGCCTCCGCAGGCGGCAGCGGCGCGGTATAGGCGCCCATGTCAACCACTGGCGGGACCTGCTTGAAAGCGAGTTCGCCCTTGAACAGGTCGCGCGGGTCGGTCAGCTTGCCGGTCACGGCGCTCGCCGCTGCTGTCACCGGGCTGACCAGATGCACTGCGGCTGTCTCGGTACCGGAACGGCCCTCGAAGTTGCGGTTGGCGGTGGACAGCATCACGCCATTGCTGGGCGGGCTGAAGCCCTGGCCGATGCACGCGGAACAGGCATTTTCCATGACGCGCACTCCGGCGGCATAGAAGATTTCCAGATAGCCGGCTGCCGCAAGCTGGCGCGCAATGGCTTGTGAGCCGGGAGCGATGGCGGTATCGACTGCGACTTTCCTGCCGCGCAAAATTTCGCCGACGCGCGCCAGGTTCTCGTAGTTGGAATTGGTGCAGCTGCCGATGAACACTGCATCGATAGGCATGCCGGCATGCTTGGAGACCGGCTCCATGCCCTTCAGGCGCGGGTACAGCGCGATGGTCGGTTGCAGGTCGGACAGATTGATTTCGACGGTGCGCGAGTAGGTCGCGCCCGGGTCGGCGGCCAGCGGTTGCCAGTCCTTGGCGCGCTTGCGGCCTTCGAGATAGGACTTGGTGATTTCGTCCGACGGGAAGATCGAGAAGGCGACGCCGCCTTCGGTGCCCATGTTGCAGATGGTGGCGCGGTCGGTGACGTTCGGGCTCTTCAGGCCCGGCCCGGTGTACTCCAGGCAGATGTCCTTGTTGCCCTTTATGCCAATCACCTTGAGCACGTTCAGGATCACGTCCTTGGCCAGCACACCGGGATGCAGCGCGCCGGTGAGGTTGACCTGCACCACTTTCGGCATTTCGATCTTGTAGGAGGTGCCGGCCATCGCGAAGCTCACGTCCGTGCCGCCCGCGCCCATCGCCAGCATGCCCATGCCGCCGGCGTTGGTGGTGTGCGAGTCGGAGCCGATCACCGATTTGCCGGGTACCGCAAAGTCCTCGAGGAATACGCTGTGGCAGATGCCGTTGCCGCCGCGCGAGAACCAGCAGCCGTATTTTTTGGAGAAGGTCTCGAGATAGCGGTGGTCATCGCCGTCCACGTAGCCGACCTGCAGGGTCTTGTGGTCCACCACGATGACGGAAGTGGTCTTCACGCGGTCCACGCCCATCTTCTCGAAAGCCAGCGCGGCAGCCGTGCCGGTGGCGTCCTGATAAAGCGTATGGGTGAACTGGATTTCCAGCGGCTTGCCCTGCTCCGGAAGCTGCTTCAATCCCCCGGCCGCATTGGCCAGGAGGATTTTCTGTGCGACGTTTAGTGCGGTCATAATGCTCTCCATGAATTGCAAAAATAAAAATCAGTCATAAGTGAAACAACGCAACCCACTGGAGGTTGACGAACTATCGATCGGGTTCCGCACTATGCTCCACCCGTCTTGCGTTCTGCTCCGGGAATATTGCGCAAAAAATCTAAAACCGGTGACGACTGCTCCTAGGAAACATGCGTGCACACCGAAGCCGGGGTGCGCGTATCCATATTGCGGCCACGATTGATGTGGTCGTCGATTTCACCGGCACATCCCGCCATGCGCCCGAACAGGAAGGCGGTAAACGCAGCCATTTCCATCAGGTTTTCGCTGAACTGGCCCTTGCGGTAGCGCGGCCACAACAGTTTGAGCAGCGAGGCGGCAATGACGGCGTCGATGTTGACGCAGAACACGTTGGTGGTGACGCCGTTGTCGTACAGCGACTGCACCAGCGTCTTGTAGAAATCGTGGAATACGTTCTTCTCGCCGCGTTCGGCAAAGAACTCAGAGATGAAGACTTCGCGCGGGTCGTGGTTGACCGGGTGGCCCTTGAACACCGGGTGGTTCACGCCGGGAATGTTGCGCACGCCGGTGCCCAGCGCCTTGCTGGCCTTCTTCTCCTTGTTGAAGGCGATGGCGAAATCCATCGTAATCTTCTTCAGGTCGATGCCGTGGTTGGGGTTGCCCGCATCGGCGAGCGTGGTGTCCTTGAAGTTCTCGATCAGGAACTGGATGCCTTCGTAGCCGTTGCCGCCGTGGGCAAAACCGGTGTGGGTGAGGAATCCGATCATGCCCTTGTTGATCTGCACGCGCTCCGGCGTCTCAGGGCCGTCGGCGGACACCGCACCCTTGCAACCCTGAGCCGAAATGGTGCCGACACCGTTAGAGATGATGAGTCCCAGGATGACTTGCAACGGAAGCAGGCTGGCCGCAGTGGGACGTTCGCCCAGGAGCGAGATGTAAGCCAGTTGGGTGACCGTCCATGAATCCAGTATCTCCTGATTCCCCACGCCGCAGAACGCATCCGCTGCGTGATGCTTGCTTTCGGTCGAGGCGCCGATGATGACGCCGAACAGTTTGGCATACCAGGGCAGGTTGCGCACGGTCAGCTTGGAGATGCGCTTGCGCATCAGCGGCTCCCACGCGATGGTGGTGGTCAGTGCGGCCAGCACGGCATCCGCCGTGGGGTGGCCTTTCAGCGAGCGCAGATACTTCACGAATACGGATTTCGCGCCGCGCTTGTCATAAGCCTTGAACATGGCTTCGGCCCTGGGGTCTGGCGACTTGCCCAGCAGCGTGGCGAGCTGTTCGGCAGTAGCCGCAGCGGGTGTGATCCTGGCTTGTTCGTCGTCGCCCTTGAGCAGGCCGGAGTGCGCGAAGATTTCCGTCAAGGAGTCAGCGGTAGCGCGCGCGGCATCCGCACGCTTCGGCCCCAGCAGCGCGATCGCCGCGCTGATCGCGGTGTTGGGCGCATTGCCCGCTCCGCGCGAGGCTTCGGCGGCAGCCAGCATGGCGTCGCCGTGCAGGTTGACGTGTGCAGCCATCGCGAGATTGAACAGCGCATTATCGTTGTCGTCGTTGAGCTCGCGCACCAGCGCCAGGCACAGGTTGGACTCCAGCGGTTGCTTGGAGCAATCGAGGATGGAGATGCCGTTAACCTTGGTAACCTGTGTCTTGGCGTCCATGATCGAACTGCCGGAGCAATCCTTCATCGACTGGCGCGGGAAAATTGCGCCAACGTTCTTCAGCAGTTCGGCGATCTGTACGTCGTAGGGCGACAGCGCCTTGACCACCGGAATGTCGAGCGCAGCAGGCAGCTTGATGCCCTGGCTGTCGCCGAACCACGGCTTGAGTTCCAGGCTGCCTTCGGGCGCGAAATCCTTTTGCACGCCGTTAAGCTCCATCACCTTGGTGAGCGCCAGGGGGATGTGGGCGATGTTGGTGACCACCGCGCCCTTCTTGGAGCACACAGGATTGTCCGGGGTGAACAGATCGTTCACGCCGAACTTGTCCATGAACCATTTTTCCTTGGCACGCGCATCGTCGCCAGAACCGGCGATGGCGCCGGCATGGCCCACGGCGCGCGTCAGATTGGCCTTCCAGCGGCCCACCACGCAGGCGACCACGGGCTTGTCGAACTCGACAGATTGTTCGTAGTAGCCGCCCGGCTCGGAGTACAGCACCGCCGCCTTGGTGCGCGGGTCATTGGACATGGCATAGGCAAACTCGGGCATGGCGTAGTTGATGTACACGTCCTTGCCGCTGG
This sequence comes from Betaproteobacteria bacterium, assembly GCA_028871775.1. Classification (GTDB taxonomy): domain Bacteria; phylum Pseudomonadota; class Gammaproteobacteria; order Burkholderiales; family Gallionellaceae; genus CAITJF01. Next base: position 5,226 of record JAGWMH010000036.1, on the reverse strand, counting down.
AGATCAGCGTGGTCGTACCCCAACCGCCGATGGAAAGATAATTGGCAATGGTGGTGGTGAAGTTGCCGGAGTTGGAATAGATCGCAACCGAGCCCTTGCGCAGTGTCTCTTCCGGTTTGTCACCGCCCAGCGCGCCGCCGATGCGGATATGGTTCCATGAGTCCGCCACCCCCAGGCAGTTGGCGCCGAAGATATCCACGCCGCGCTGCTGGCCGAGTGCGCGGATTTCGCGCGCATCGTGCATCGCCACCTTCTCGGTGAGGATGATGACCTTTTCCACATCGGGATTGATGCGGATCAGCTCGGCTACGCCGTCGCGCACGGCGGAGGGCGGCAGGTAGACCACGCCGACGTTGAACTTGTGCCCGGCTTCCATGCCTTCGCGCACATTGTTATAGACGGGGATGTTGCCTGCCGGTGTTTCCACCACCTGGCCGCGGCGTCCGGGCGAGGTGCCGAACACGATGTTGCCGCCGGAATAGGCATGGCTGACCGGGGTTACGGAGCGCGATTCATTCCCCGTGATGTTCAGCACGCAGATGCGGTCTTCTTTGGTTGCGATATCGGCAAGGGAGCGGATGCCGACGTAGTATTTGAAGCTTTCGATACCTGGCTTTCTCATTGCTAGTCACCTTTGCTTAATTTTATTCATGTAGGTTGGGTTAGCGGTCTCATCGCGTAACCCAACAATCTCTTTATGTTGGGTTACGGCGCGATACCGCGCCTGATAAAACAACTAGCCATTCGACTAGGCCGGCAAAAGTCGCCAACCAAGTCGCTGGTTATAACCCAACCTACACAATTCATCATGCGCCGGCCGGCAAGCCCAGCACTTTCGCCACTTGCGCACGGCCGCCGTTCTTCATCCAGCGATCTGCCTCCTGCGCGTAGTTCACCACGTCAGTCATGGCGGAATCGAAACCGAATATTTTGTAGGGTAAGCGCAGCGAATCGAGCACGTCCTTGAACACGCCCATGCCGCGGATTACCTGAGGGCCGCCGCGGCCGATCACCACATACAGCGGTGTGGGGCCGTGTTCGCTGAAGTAGTCGCGCAGCGCATCGGCCATGGCGCGGAACGTCACGAAGATATCCGTGTTGTTGGCCTTGCCGCCGATTACGAACAGCACATTGGATTGCTTGAGGTAGTACTTGAGACAGATGCGCATCACTTCGTACATCTTCTCGTAGGGCGGGTTGCCGCCAAAATCGGAAGAGATGATGGCGTCGTTGCCCAGCACTTCGGTGACCAGCGAGTTCGCGCCGCCGCCGAAAGTGGGCGCCAGGATGGTGCCCTTCTCGTTGATCACATAAACATCGCTCTGCCCCTGGTAGGTGCGCAGCTCGTTGATCTCCTGCTCGAAGTCGTTGGCCTCGGTGACGAACAGGTCAACCGGCAAGTTAAGGCGGTTGACGCGCGGATCGTCGCGATCAAAGCCGCACTTGAAGTCGCAGGCCACGGGTATCAGCGAACCGGTCTTGCCTTCCATCATGCGGATGGGGTTGAGTTCCAGCGTGGACATGCCGTAGTGATGAAACAGGTCCCACAGCTTGGGCAGATGCTGCACCAGCGGCGACACGATTTCCCTGGGCGCGCCCAGGTCGGATAGTGCGTTGGAAACGATGAAAGACTTGAGGCCGGTCAGAGGGTCAAACGGGACCTCGATGATCTGGGACTTGTCCAGTTCCTCGATGTCCATGCCGCCGTGGTGGGTCAGCGTCATGGTCGGCGCGCGGTAGCGTGTCGAGTCGGTGAGCGAGAAATAAATCTCATGCTCGGCAGGGACGGCGCCCTCGAAGGTGACGCCGCGCGATTTGTAGACGGCATTTCCGACTTTATATTCGGCGAAATACAGGCGCTCTTTTTCGGCTATGGCCGCCTTCAGGCTGGTGGCCCGCCCCATCATCCCGGATTTGCCCTTCTTGCCGACGCCGCCCTTGAAGATGGGCTTGACGAAAACGGCGCCGCAACGCTCGATCAGGCTGTGGATCTCGTGGTCGCTGGCTTCCGGTCCGAGCACTTCGGAGGCCGGAAAATCGACTATCTTGAGCAGCCCTGCTCCATGAAGCATTCCACTGATGTTCATAGTTTTTTTTACTCCCCTCTTTAATCAAATTCTTTATAGACAGTCGTTAGACGCCAGTCGTTAGTTTTTAGTTAAAAACCACATCGGGTTTAACTAACGGCTAACGGCTAGCGTCTAACAACTGGTGTTTAATACTCTTCCGGCAGATTTTTCAGCACGGCCCAGGAATAGACCGGCCCCTTTACGCACACATAGTCCTTGCCGACGTTGCAGCGGCCGCATTTGCCGAGGCCGCATTTCATCTTGTTTTCGATGGTCGTGTATATCTGCTCGTCCTTGAAGCCGAGCTGGTTCAGATTCTGGATCACGTACTTGATCATGATCGGCGGCCCGCAGGTGATCGCGATGGCATTGGCAGGCACGGGGCTCTTGTCCATCACGGATGCAGGCACGAAGCCGCAATAGCCGTCCCAGCCCTCTTCCGCCCTGTCTATGGACAGATGCACGTCGACGGACTCGCGCAGTTTTTCGAGCTCCATCCGGTACATGATGTCGCGCGAAGTGCGCCCGCCATAGAATACGGTGATGTTCTTGAAATTGGCGCGCTGCGCCACGGCGGTGGTAATCACCGGCCAGATCGGCGCCAGGCCGCAGCCGCCGCCGATGAAATACAGGTTTTTTCCGCGCCAGTCGTCGACCGGGAAGCTGTTGCCGTAAGGGCCGCGGATGCCGATGACATCGCCCACCGCCAGATCGTGGAAGGCGGTCGACACGTTGCCCACGCGCATGATGCTGAACTGCTTGTATTCCCTGATCAGCGGCGAGGAGGCAATCGAGATCATCGATTCGCCGCGGCCGAAAATGGAGAGCATCGCACACTGACCGCACTCGTGTTTGAAGAGCTCGCCGTTCAGCGGCTCGACGCGGAAGGTCTTGATGGCGCGCTCGCCGTAGACCTCGTCCTTGATGTAGGCGACGCGTGCCAGTTCTGGAAGGTAGATGTTATCCGGCATTTTCGACCACCGTATTGACGACATTGATGATATCTATCCCCACCGGGCATTCGCTGATGCAGCGTCCGCAGCCCGTACACTGGGGCATCCCGAAATTCTCGGGAAAGTACTGGAACTTGTGGCCCACCCGCTGGCGCAACCGTGCACCGGTGTTCTCGCGCGGGTTGTGGCCGGACGAGTGCATGGTGAAGTCGGGGAACTGGCAGTTGTCCCAGGTGCGCACCCGGATGCCCTTCAGCGGCGCCCTGCTTTGGACCTCGTCGTTGATGTCAAAGCAATGGCAGGTCGGGCACAGGAAGGTGCAGATGCCGCAGCCGATGCAGGCCTGCGCCAGTTCCTGCCACAGCGGCGATTTGAAGCTCGCCTTCAGCTTGGCCGGCACTTCTTCCAGGTTATTGACCTTGCGTTGCGGATAGGCCACTGCCTCGGCATGCACTTGTTTCACCTGTTTCTGGTCGGCTGCGGACGGTTCGGCGAACAGCTTGCCGGCTGCCGTCATCAGCTCCTTGCCCGCTTCGGTGATCGCTTTCACGAAGTAGCGGTCGCCCAGGTCGGTCATCTGGACATCGAGGCCGTCGGTGGAAACGGGCGATCCGCCGACCGACAGGCAGAAGCAGTTGGGGCTGGGCGGTTTGTTGCATGCCAGGCCCACATACGCCACGTTCTTGCGCCGCGAAGTGTAATACTTGTCCTCGACATGATCGTTGAACACCAGGTCCATACGCGGTACTCCCCGTCCGTCGCAGGGGCGAACACCGAATACGGCGTGGCGCTGTGCATCCGGCACTACCTGCGTCAGGCGTGGCGCCTCTCCCTTGATCTGCTCAAACTTGAAAAATATCTCACGCTGGGGAAAAGCCAGCCCTTTAGGCGACTGCTTGGTGTTGGGATGATCGAGCCGGGCTGCGCCGCTGACCGGCTGGTACGACCAGATGCCATCTTCCAGCGCCGGCCCGAGGATATTCCATTCGGCCAGTGCGGCGATCCAGTCATCAATGCGTTTTTTGTCGAGAATTTTTTCCATGCTATTACCTGATGAAATCGCCGGGGTCGCTGTCGAGGAAGGAGGCCACCAGCGACGGCCCTCCGATGCTCGCGCCGGGCTCGAAGCCGAACTGCTCGCGCGCTTCCCGCTCCATTCTGTTGTTGAGCAGCCGTATCGGGACATTGACCGGACAGGCACGCTCGCACTCGCCGCAATCGGTGCAGCGGCCGGCAAGGTGCATGGCGCGTGTCATGAGATAGGTGATATTTTCAGAGCGCGCCGCCGAACGCTCGATCCAGCGTATGCGACTTGCTTTTTCCTCTGCCGTGGTTTCCGTTGTCACCGGAAAGGTGATGCTGTCCACCACGCACTCATCGCAGTAGCACATCGGGCATACCGAACGGCACGCAAAGCAGCGGATGCAGCGATCGAAATGGTGGCTCCAGAAGTCCCAGCGCTCGCCCGCGCCCTGCGCTTCGAAACGGCTGAGCGCGGCGAACGGCGCCTCCAGCTGGCGCCCGGTCTTGTCCTCGCCGAACACGACATTGTGCTCCTTGGGGTAAGGTATGCGACATTCCAGACAGCGATCCGCCATCACCTCGCGGGCCGGCAACCGCTTCTCGCCCTCTGCTGTGGTGAACACGAAATCGTCGCCGTCGAAAGCTGCGTTTGAAGCCTGGGCCCCGTTCAAATGCGGTGCCAGCTTGCGCTCATCCACCACCCCGCTGCCCTCGCAGGAAACGCCGATGATGTAGACATCCTCGCGCTTGAAATAGTGCTCCTGCATCAGCACGACGATGGAACGCGCATCGCAACCCTTGGCGATGATGGCGACAGGCGCGCCGGAGGTTTTATTGGCATGCGCCAGATGCTTGCGGTCATGGACCAGATACAGGGACAGATTGTGGAAACAGGTGGGATCCCAGACCAGTTCATCTGCCTGCTCCGGCCTGGTGATGAAAGCGGGTTCGGCAAGCATCCCGCGCGAGCCACGCCGGTAGCCGATGACAGCGCGAACCTCGCCTTTCGCGAGCATATCCCTTGCGGTATCGCGGATGTCCTTTATATTGATCATGAGTGCTCCGCTCTTTTCAGCTTGTTCTGCGGCCCGAGCGGCTGGAGGTCATGGACGAAGTCCGTAATGACCTGGGCAAACTTGGCACCCTCGGCGGCCGACACCCAAGACATGCGGAACCGGTTC
>JAGWMH010000035.1 GCA_028871775.1 Betaproteobacteria bacterium | reverse complement strand
TGGTCTGCCGCACCGGAGCCGACACGGCGGTGGGCAATATCGCCGACTCTCTGGTGGCCAAGGCGCCGCCCACTGCTTTCGAGCGGGGCACCCAGAGCTTTGGCATGCTGATCATGCGCCTGACCATTCTGCTGGTGCTGTTCGTGTTCCTGATCAACGCGTTCTTTCACCGTCCGTTCCTCGAGTCATTCCTGTTCGCCATCGCGCTCGCCGTCGGCCTCACCCCCGAGCTGTTGCCGATGGTGATCACGGTGACGCTGTCGCGCGGCGCCCTGCGCATGGCGAAGAAGCAGGTGATCGTGAAGCAGCTTGCCGCCATCCACAATCTGGGCAGCATGGATGTGCTGTGCACCGACAAGACCGGCACGCTCACCGAGGGGCGCATTCAGCTGGAGCGCCACCTCGATGCGCAGGGGAAGGACAGCGCGCAGGTGCTGCATCTGGCTTACCTCAACAGCTATTTCGAGACCGGCCTGAAGAGCCCGCTGGATGATGCGATCCTCAGGCACGAGGAGATCGATGCAAGCGGCTGGCGCAAGATTGACGAGGTGCCGTTCGACTTCGAGCGGCGGCGCGTATCTGTATTGCTGGATCAAAGCGGAAAACGGCTGCTGGTGGTCAAGGGCTCGCCCGAGGATATCCTCAGGCTGTCCACGCAATATGTTGTCGGTGAAACGCAGGACGTGCAGCCGCTGGACGAGAAGGCGCTGACATCCATCCAGGCCTTGCACGACAGCCTCGGCCGTGAAGGTTTCAAGGTGCTCGGCATCGCGTGGCGGCCGGTGGCGCTGGATCATCCGCATGCCGTGGTCGATGACGAAACCGAGCTCATCTTCGCCGGTTTCGCCGCCTTTCTCGATCCGCCGAAGACGAGCGCGGCGCACGCGCTCAAGGCGCTGGCGGCGAGCAGCATCGACATCAAGATCGTCACCGGCGACAGCGAGCTGGTCACCCGGCACGTGTGCAACCAACTGGGGATGCCGGTCACGGGCGTGCTGAACGGCAGCGAAATCCAGCAGATGGACGATCCCACCCTGGCGGTCCGGGTGCGTGAGGCCAACCTGCTCTGTCGTGTCACGCCGGCGCAGAAGAACCGCATCATCCTGTCGCTGAAAGCACAGGGGCACACGGTCGGCTACCTCGGCGACGGCATCAACGATGCGCCTTCGCTGCATTCGGCAGATGTCGGCATCTCGGTGGATGGCGCCGTGGACGTGGCCAAAGCGGCGGCCGACATGATTATGCTGCGCCAGGATCTGGGCGTGCTGCACGCAGGCGTGCTGGAGGGGCGCCGCACCTTCGCTAACATCATGAAGTACATCATGATGGGGACCAGCTCCAATTTCGGCAACATGTTCAGCATGGCCGGGGCGACGCTGTTTCTTCCCTTCCTGCCGATGCTGCCGACACAGATTCTGCTCAACAACCTGCTTTACGACGTCTCGGAACTGCCGATCCCCATGGATAACGTGGACAACAAATATCTTGCCCATCCCCGGCACTGGGACACCACCTTCATCCGCAACTTCATGTGGGCGGTCGGGCCGGTCAGTTCAATATTCGATTTCCTGATGTTCTTCATCCTGCTGAAAGTCTTCAGCGCAGGTGAGGCGCTGTTCCACACCGGCTGGTTCATCGAATCCATCGCAACCCAGGTGCTGGTGATTTTCGTCATTCGCACCCGCGGCAACCCGTTAAAGAGCCGGCCCAGCATTGCGCTGACCATCACTTCGCTGCTGGTCGTCCTGCTGGCCGCGGCGTTGCCTTTCACGCCGCTTGCCACGCATCTCGGCTTCGTTGCCCCGCCGCCGCTGTTCTTCCTGATATTGTCGGCGATGGTATTGTGCTATCTTGTGGCGGTGGAGTTTGCCAAGAGGTTTTTCTACCGTCATTTCCCGGTGCAATAAAACCTTTAGCGCTCACTCCGCTTCTGACAGGGGCGTGGATTTTGCCGGCTGATTCAACTATCATGTCGGGTCGGTTGATGTTGTAACCAAGTAATTTTAAGAAGCGGTTCAGGAACCGTAGCGAGCATCGTCGGGACAAGGCGGTGCAAAGCAGGTTATTGAGCCGCTTGAACGATTTGGCGGGCCTCCCCGCATTGTGGTGTAGTGAACCTGGTCAGGTCCGGAAGGAAGCAGCCACAGCTATTTTCTGCAAGTGCCGGGGGCAAGGCTCGCCTCCTTTTCGAGCGCCAGGGAGCGATGATGAAGAAACTGTCTGCACTGATGTTCTCCACCATGGCCATGGGCCAGGCGTATGCCGTGGATGGTGTTTCCATCGAGTACGGCAAGGGCAACTCGGCCGACATGGTGCGAGTGGGAGCGCTGTGGAACTGGGACAAGAGCTGGCTGAACGACGGAGACTGGCACATCACCGGCTTCTGGGATGCGTCACTGGGCCAGTGGCGCGGCAAGAGCAGTGTGGGCAATAACCAGACCGTCACCGATGTCGGCATTACCCCGGTGTTCCGCTTTGAGCAGAAGAATCCTTCCGGTATGGCGCCGTATGTGGAGGGGGCAATCGGCTTTCACCTGATCAGCCCGGCCTTCATCTATGCCAACCGCAAGTTCGGCAGTTCCTTCCAGTTCGGCGACCACGTCGGTTTTGGCGTGCGCCTCGGCGACCGGCGCCAGTTTGACCTGGGTTACCGCTACCAGCACCTGTCCAACGGCAGCATCAAGGAGCCGAACCATGGCATCAACTTCAACCAGATTCACCTCGACTATTATTTCTAGCGTGGCTCAACCTTGTCGGCGACCTCTGTTCTAGCGCGCAAATGGCGGCCCAGGACCTTCGCGCAACTGGCGGGGCAGGAGCATGTCGTGCAGGCATTGAGCAATGCACTGGCGCAGAACCGTTTGCATCATGCCTACCTGTTCACCGGCACGCGCGGGGTGGGCAAGACCACTATCGCGCGCATCTTTGCCAAATCCCTGAATTGCGCAACCGGCATCACCGCCACGCCGTGCGGCGTGTGCAGCGCCTGCACGGAGATCGACAGCGGGCGTTTCATCGACCTGATCGAACTGGACGCGGCTTCCAACACCCAGGTGGACAACATGCGCGAGCTGCTGGAAAGCGCGCTGTATGCGCCGACCAATGGGCGTTTCAAGGTGTACATCATCGACGAAGTGCACATGCTGTCGAAGTCGGCGTTCAACGCCATGCTGAAGACGCTAGAAGAGCCGCCCGCGCACGTCAAGTTCATTCTCGCCACCACCGATCCGCAGAAAATTCCGGTCACCGTGCTGTCGCGCTGCCTGCAGTTCAATTTGAAACAGTTGCCGCCCGCGCTGATCCTCACGCACTTGCAGTATGTGCTGGGGCAGGAAAACATCCCGTTTGAGGCGGGTGCGCTGGCGCTGCTGGCGCGCGCGGCACAGGGCAGCATGCGCGATGCGCTGAGCCTGCTCGATCAGGCCATCGTCTATTCCGATGCACGAGTGGATGAGGCGACGGTGCGCAACATGCTGGGCGCGATCGACCGGAGTTATTTGTACGGCCTGCTGCAGGCCTTGTTTGCGCGCGACGGAGTAGAATTGCTGCGCATCGCCGATGACATGGTGATGCGCAGTCTGGCGTTCGATGCCGCCTTGCAGGACCTGGCGACCCTGTTGCACCGCATCGCGCTGGCGCAGACCGTGCCGCAGGCCATCGCGGAAGATGAGCCGGAGCGCGCGCGCCTGCTGGAGCTGGCGCAGAATTTCGGCGCCGAAGAGTTGCAGTTGTTCTACCAGATCGCCGTCCACGGGCGCAACGAGATAGACCTTGCGCCCGACGAGTACGCCGGTTTCACCATGACGCTGCTGCGCATGCTGGCCTTCATGCCGGCGGACGCGCAGGCTGTGGCTGAAAAGCATGCCGTGCATGGGCGGCCCGCACCGGCGGCGCTTCCTGCTGCCGCAGTGCCCGCGCCGCCACCGCAGCCGAATCCGGCGCAGGCGGTTGCCCAGCCGGCCAAACCGGTAACGGCTGCCGCGCTAGACTGGGGCGTGTTGCTGGCGCAGTTGAGTGTGCAGGGTTCGGCGCGCGAGCTGGCCAAGCACTGCGCGCTGGAAAGTTTTGCCGACGGGCGGCTGGTGTTGAATCTGGCGCCGCAGCACAAACACATGCTGACCAACAAGATGGCGCAGGACAAATTGCAGACGGCGCTTGCCGATTATTTCGCCCAGCCGGTGAAGCTGGCTATCACGCTGGGTGCGGCCAGTGCGGCCACGCCTGCCGCTGTCGAGCAGACCGAGAAACAGCTGCGCCAGCAGCAGGCGGAGGCAGCGATTGCGCAGGACCCGTTCGTGCGCGAGGTGCAGGCGCAACTCGGTGCGCGGGTTATTGAGGGTTCCATTAAACCGATACAGCAGGAGAACGCAAGATGATGAAGGGCGGATTGGGCGGGCTGATGAAGCAGGCGCAGCAGATGCAGGCCAACATGAAGAAGGCGCAGGCCGAACTGGCGACGGTCGAGGTGGAGGGGCAGGCTGGTTCCGGCATGGTGAAGGTGACCATGACCTGCGCGCACGAGGTGCGCCGCATCTCGCTGGACGACAGCCTGTTGTCCGACGACAAGGAGATGCTGGAAGACCTGATCGTGGCGGCCGTGAACGATGCGGTGAAGCAGGCTGCCGCCGTGACGCAGCAAAGGATGAGCGGGTTCACCGCGGGAATGAGTTTGCCGCCCGGCATGAATTTGCCGTTCTAACTGGTGAATCAAAAACCTTTTGCCACAGAGAACACAGAGTACACAGAGAAAATCAGAAAATCAGAATCCGAACCTCTCTGTGATCTCTGTGGCTGATTCGATTTAGTAGCTATGAATACACCTTCCAGCCTGGAACATCTGATCGAAGCGTTGCGCTGCCTGCCCGGGGTCGGCCCGAAGTCCGCGCAGCGCATGGCTTACCACCTGTTGCAGCGCGACAAGCCGGGCGCATTGCGGCTGGCGCAATCGCTCGGCCATGCGGTGGAAAGCATCCGGCATTGCGCCAAGTGCAATAATTTTTCCGAAGAAGAAGTGTGTGTGTTGTGCCGTTCATCGCGGCGCGACCCGCACTTGTTGTGCGTGGTGGAAATGCCGGCGGACCTGCTGATGATGGAGCAGGCGCAGTGCTATCGCGGCATGTATTTCGTGCTGATGGGCAGGCTGTCCCCGCTGGACGGCATCGGCGCGCGCGAGCTGCATCTGGAGCGGCTGGTCAGGCGCGCGCAGGAGCAGCCGTGCGAGGTGATTCTCGCCACCAACTTCACCGTGGAGGGGGATGCCACTGCGCATTACATCGCCACCCTGCTGTGCGCGCAGGGCATCAAGGTGTCGCGCATCGCGCGCGGGCTGCCGGTGGGCGGCGAGCTGGAACACATAGACAGCGGCACGCTGGCGCAGGCAGTGCTGGAACGGCGCGAGGTGATGGAGTGAACGAACAGCAGGAGCAGCAAGGCGAACGGCTGCAAAAGGTGCTGGCACAGGCGGGCCTGGGTTCGCGGCGCGAGATGGAGGAGTGGATTGCTGCCGGGCGGGTCACGGTGAACGGCGAAGTGGCGACGCTGGGGATGCGTGTGGTTGAAGGTGACGTGGTGCGTGCCGATAACAAGCGCCCGATTCGCATCAAGGCGCAGGACACACGCCTGCCGCGCGTTTTGCTGTACCACAAGCAGGAAGGCGAGATCGTCAGCCGCGACGACCCGGAGCAGCGCAGCAGTGTGTTCGACAAGCTGCCCAGGCTGAGCGGCATGAAGTGGATTGCCATTGGCCGGCTCGACTTCAATACCAGCGGGCTGCTGATCTTCACCACTTCGGGCGACCTGGCCAACCGCCTGATGCATCCGCGCTTCGAGGTGGAGCGCGAATACGCGGTGCGCGTGCAGGGCAGCATGACGGAACAGCAGATGCGGCAGATGCTGAAGGAAGGCATCACTCTGGAAGACGGCCCGGTGAAGTTCGAGAAACTTATGGACGAAGGCGGCGAAGGTTATAATCACTGGTACCGTTTGGTGCTGAAGGAAGGGCGCAACCGTGTCGTGCGCCGCACCTTCGAGGCGCTGGGCTTGCCGGTCAGCCGTTTGATGCGCGTGCGCTTCGGCATTGTCAACCTGCCGCCGCGCCTGAAGCGCGGCATGCTGGCCGAGCTCGGCCCGGGCGAAGTAACCGCGATCCTCGACTGGGTCGGCATGGAAGCGCAGCCTGCCGCTGCGCAACACGCCGCTGTGCGTGCCGGGCGCGGCCAAACCGACAGGCCTGAAGACAAAGAGGCTGGCGCAACGGGCAAGGACAGGAAAAGAAATGTTGCCGCTGCTGCACCGCGCGGCAAGGCGGGGGTGCGCCGTGGCGCACCCCCGCAGTAAAGCTAAAGCCGGTTATTAACGCTACAATACATGCCGCAAAAACATATCGGGCCAGGGTTGAATGGAACAGCATGCTAATAAAACCATAATGTGCAGTGTGTTGTTCCTGGACATTGTGGAATATTCCAAGAAGTCGGTTTCCGGGCAGGTTGCCCTGAAAGATGGCTTCAACGCCTTTTTGGCGGCCGCTATCCGCGGTGTGCCGGTCAATGACCGCATCATTCTGGATACCGGCGACGGTGCGGCAATCAGCTTCATGGGGGATGTTGAGGATGCGCTCAAGGCGGCGCTGATCCTGCGCGAAAAGCTGCTCGGCGAGGGCGTGCACATGGATCCGCCATTGCTGGTGCGCATGGGGATCAACCTCGGCCCGGTGCGCCTGGTCAAGGATATCAATGGCCAGCCCAACATCGTGGGCGACGGCATCAATGTGGCGCAGCGTGTGATGGGATTTGCCGAGCCGAGCCAGGTACTGGTTTCGCGTTCTTACTATGATGCGGTATCGCGCCTGTCCCAGGATTACACGGGGATGTTCCACTACCAGGGATCGCGTACCGACAAGCACGTGCGTGAACATGAGATTTATGCGATCGGCCATCCGGGCGACGTTACTGCAACCCAGCAGAAACCGGGTGACAAGGGCTTGAATGCCGCACAACGCGTAAACGGGTGGATACAGGCCGCGCGTGCTGCATACCAGAATGCTTCCAGCCAACAACGCGCCCTGTCTGCAGCAGCTCTTGCCGGCACGCTGTTGCTGCTGATCGTGGTGGCCGTCAAAATCATGTATCGTCCTGTTGCACCTTTGCCGCAGGTGGCGGAAGCACCGGCGCCTGCCGTGACACAAGCACCGGCGCCTGCCGTGGTGCAAGCCGAACCCGCCGTGGCACGGGCAGCTTCCGAGGTTGCTGCGACACCGCCAAAAGTTGCAACACCGCCAAAAACAGCCGTGACCGTAGAGGAGAAAAAACCGAAAGTTGTACGGCCTGCGCAGGAGAAATCCATGCGTGCGCCTGCCGCACAGGGAAAAGCCGCCAAGGATATCTCCACCACACGCACGTTGGAGGAAACCACTGCGGTCGAACCCGGCCCTCCGGCACTGGTAAGTGTTGCAGTCACGCCTTGGGGGGAAATCTATCTGGATGGTAGAATGCAGGGTGTCAGCCCGCCTTTGGCGGAATTGCAGGTGGCGCCGGGAACACACGAAATCGAAATTCGCAACACGACCTTTCCGGTTTATACCCAGAGCATCCACGTCAAGGCGGGCGAGCAAATAAAGATCAAACATAAATTTGCCAATTAGGAGTTCAGAATGTCGGGTATTCGCATGACGCTGTTGGCCGCAGCTGCGCTATTGTTGAGTGCCTGCGGCGCAATGGAAAAGGTAAAGGACAAGGTGAGCGGCCTGCTCCAGCCCGGCCCAGCGGAACAGAGACTTTCCAGCGGCGTGAAGAGCTACGAAGAGGGCGATTACAAATCCTCCACGGAGGCACTGCAGGGCTCGCTGGACATGGGTTTGCGCAGCAAGGGCGACCAGGTTACCGCATACAAGTATCTGGCTTTTATCCATTGTGTTTCCGGACGCGAAAAGCAGTGCCGTGACGAGTTCAAGAAAGCATTTGAGATTGATCCGAATTTTGACCTGAAGCCTGCGGAGGCGGGGCACCCGGTATGGGGCCCGGTGTTCCGTAGCGTGAAGCCCAAGCCCGCCAAATAACCCACCCTGCTAACAACCATGATCAGCCAGTTGGGGCGTTATGAAATAATCGGCGAGCTCGGTCAGGGCGCGATGGGTATCGTCTATAAGGCGAAAGACCCGCTGATTGATCGCATCGTCGCGATCAAGACCATCAGCCTGAACCTGGCGATGGAAGAAAAGGAAGAATACGAGGCGCGCTTCTACCAGGAAGCCAAAGCGGCGGGCCGCTTGAGCCACCCCAACATCGTCACCATTTACGACGTGGGCAAGAGCGGCGATGTCGCCTATATCGCGATGGAGTTCCTGGAAGGCCGCGAGCTGCGCGATATCCTTAATGAAGACGCGCACCTGCCGATCGGCCAAGTGCTCGATATCGTGGTGCAGGTGGCGCAGGGTTTGGCTTATGCGCACGAGCACGGCATCGTGCACCGCGACGTGAAGCCTGCCAATATCATGGTGGTGCGCGACGGGCATGTGAAGATCACCGATTTCGGCATCGCACGCATGGCGTCCGCCTCAGTGCGCACGCAAACTGGCATGGTGCTCGGCTCGCCCAAGTACATGTCGCCGGAGCAGGTAATGGGCAAGCCGATAGACCAGCGCTCGGATATTTTCTCGCTCGGCGTGATGCTGTATGAAATGCTTGCCGGCCAGGTGCCGTTCAACGGCGAGAATGTCAACGCCATCATGTACCAGATACTGAATGCCGTGCCGCCGCCGCTCAGCACCATGAATCCGGCGGTGCCCGAGATGCTCAATTTCATCATTGCCAAGGCGCTGGCGAAAGCCCCGGATGACCGTTATCACAATGCCGGGGAATTTGCCAATGACCTGCGCGCCTGCCGTGATGCGGTACTGCGCTCCGGTGCGGTACAGCCGCAGGCCGCGCCAATCAAACCATTGCCGGACGCCATTCCCATGGTCAGGCATGAGGGGATAGCGGCGGAAGAATCCAGGCCGGTAACGACCATGGGCTTGTCCTCCGTATTCGATTCATCCGCCGCCACGATGCGTCTCGCTGCGATGACCAGTTCACCGGAAGAGGTCGAGGAGTTTGCCAAGACTCTGAAAGTGGCACGCCCAACCATGGATGCCATCAATCAGGCTGCTCCGCCAATCGTCAAGCCCAAAGCCGCGGAGCGCCTCGTGCCTGCACAGGCGGCGCGACGGAGTGAGGCGGATGCCACTCCCGCTAAAAGCAGCAATTTGCCGCTGATCGCGATCCTCGCGCTGGTGCTGGTCGGTTTGATCCTGGCCTTCCTTATCTGATTCAGCGGCTGCTCTTTCTGAACGAGGCGGCATGCGGCGGCAATTCACCCTTCAACCTTCGCGTTACCTCGCGGCCGTGCTGATTGCAGCGCATGGCGTTACGCTCGCAGTGCTGTTTCCATTGGCCCTGCCGGGCTGGGCGAAGGCGGCGCTGGCCTCGCTCCTGCTGCTCAGCCTGATGCATCACTTGCGGCGCGATGCATGGCTGTCTGCGCCCGCCGCCGGTGTGGCGCTGATGCTGGAGGATGAGCGGGCGGTGCTGACCACACGCGGCGGCGAACAGTTGGCAGTTCGGGTGTTGCGCGACAGCCTGGTCACGCCTTTCCTTACCGTGCTGAACGTGTTGCCGCAGGGTGCACGTTTTGCGCGCAGCGTGGTCATCCTGCCGGACACTCTGGATGCGGAATCCTTCCGGCAGTTGAGGGTCTGGCTGAAGTGGGGCGGTTAGCGGGATGGTCTTGTTTGTGCGCGCCTCGCTATAATGCGACACTGCCGACGGCGCAGGGCGAGCACGGCTGACACGGTGAAACCAGAATGGCGCAAGAGCAAGACAACGACGAACTGATCCTGGCTCAAGCGGAGCTGCGCGATTTCCAGCGCACGGTGTTGGCCTTGCGCCAGGAATTGGAGGCTGCGCACGCGGAAACGGACGAGCGCCTGCGCAAATCGGCGCTGGCTGCGAATACCGAGATCGCGCAACTGAAAACCACCGTGGTCGCGCTGCGCGAGGAACTGGAGAAGGCGCAGGTGGAACGTGACAAGACGGTGCAGCATGCCATTGCCGCCAGCCATAACGAGATCCAGCAATTGAAGGCGACCAGTGCCGCACTGCGCGATGCTCTTGAAGCCGCGCGCCTCGACAAGGCCAGCAGTGTCAATCAGGCAATCAGCGAGGCAAGTGCCGAAATTGCCCAGTTGCATGGCACCATCCGCACGCTGCGCGAGCAACTCCAGACACTGTCTGCCAAAGCCACAACCTGAAGCCAGCGAAGAAATGAAACAGCCGACCGCCAACCCCGCGTCCGGGAAACCGAAACCAGTTGCCGCCGACAACAGCGCGCAGCAGCGCAACCACCTGCGCATGGTCGAGTTGCTGCTCGAGGTATCGCGCAAGATCGCGGCGTTCGACACGCTCGACGGCGTGCTCAACGCCCTGGTGGAGATGACCACCGCCCACCTCAACGCCGAGCGCGGCTCGCTGTTCCTCAACGATCCGGACAGCAACGAACTATATTCCCGCGTCGCCCAAGGCAACATCCAGCGCGAGATTCGCATACTCAACAACAGCGGGGTTGCCGGGCACGTGTTTACCAGCGGCGAGCCGCTGATCATCCATGACGCCTATTCGGACCCGCGTTTCAACCGCTCCATCGACGAGCAGACCGGCTTCGTCACGCACAACATCCTGTGCGTGCCGATCAAGACGGTGAGGGGCGAGATCATCGGCGTCGCGCAGACGCTCAACAAGCACAAGGGCAAATTCACCGCACGCGACCTGCAGCTGCTCGAAGCGATGACCAGCCAGGGAACGCTCGCGCTGCAAAGCGCCCAGTTCATCGAGCGCATGAAGGCGGTGCACAAACAGGAGATGGAATTCATCGATGTCGTCTCCGAAGTCACCGCCGACATCAAGCTCGGCTCCCTGTTGCAGAAAGTGATGGGCGAGGCGACGCGCATGCTCAATGCCGAACGCTCCACGCTGTTCCTCAACGACGAGAAGACCAACCAGTTGTGGTCGGAAGTCGGGCAGGGGCTGGAGTCGATGCAGATCCGCCTGCCCAACCATCTCGGCATCGCGGGCGCGGTGTTCACCTCGGGCAAGTCCATCAACATCCCTTATGCCTACGCCGATCTGCGCTTCAATCCGGAGTTCGACAAGAAGACCGGCTTCTTCACGCGCTCGATCCTGTGCGTGCCGATTGTCAACAAGTACGGCAAGACCATAGGCGTGACCCAGGTGCTGAACCGCCGCGGCGGCCCGTTTACCAACGAAGACGAATCGCGGCTGCGCGCCTTCACCGCGCAGATTTCCATCGCGCTGGAAAACGCCAAGCTGTTCGCCGA
>JAGWMH010000034.1 GCA_028871775.1 Betaproteobacteria bacterium | reverse complement strand
CGGCTGGATGTGAGCCTGGAAGAACACATGGCCTTGGCGCACTGGAACGGTGCCGAGCTGGTGAATACACACGGCGAGGTGTTCGCGGTGGAGTGCGAGAGGGTGATGCCAGAGGCATTGGGTACCCATCGGCCTCCCCCTTGCGGGGAAACAGATCAGACACTGCCTAGATTTATCGGCCAGCCCGATACCGCCGCCGAGGTGGCGCGGATGTACACCGCATTTCGTGAGCAGCTTGCGCCGCTCAGGCTGGAGATAGCCCAGATCAGCCTGTCGCCGCGCCGTGCCTGGCAATTACACCTGAACAGCGGCATGGTGCTGGAGCTGGGGCACGAGCAGCCACAGCAGCGCATGGCGCGCTTCGTGGCCGTATACCCGTACAGCATGGCGCCCATGCAACGCACGGTAAGCTATGTGGATTTGCGTTACCAGAATGGCTTTGCGGCTTATTTGCCGGGTGGCGTAAAAGCAGTGAAAGGTAATGGGTAATAAGTAATGGGTGATGAGTGACAGATGATGCGTGATGGGTGGGGGTTGACACTCACCATTCACCGTTCACTTCTCCGCAGGAGAGAGTAATGAGCAAAAACAGGGAAACCAAGAACTTGATCGTCGGCCTCGACATAGGCACTTCCAAGATTGTCACCATCGTCGGCGAGATCAAGCCGGAAGGTGCGCTGGAGGTGATCGGTGTGGGGATGCATGAATCATCCGGCATGAAGAAGGGCATGGTGGTCAACATCGACGCGACGGTAGCCGCAATCCAGCGCTCACTGGGCGATGCCGAGCTGATGGCCGACTGCAAGATACGCGAGGTCTACACCGGCATTGCCGGCAGCCACATCAAAAGCCAGAACGCCAACGGCATGGTCAAGATCAAGGACAAGGAGGTGGCACAGGCCGACATAGACCGCGTGATAGAAACCGCCAGTTCGATCAGCCTGCCTAGCGACCAGCAGACGCTGCACATTCTGGAACAGGAGTTCAGCATCGACGGGCAGGAGGGCATCAAGAAGCCGCTCGGCATGAGCGGCATGCGTCTGGAAGTCGAGGTGCACATCGTCACCGGTGCGGTGGCGGCGGCGCAGAACATCCTGAAGTGCGTGCACCGCTGCGGGCTGGAGGTGCGCGAAATGATCCTGCAACCGCTGGCATCGAGCAAGGCGGTGCTGGCCGACGATGAAAAGGACCTCGGGGTGTGCCTGGTGGACATCGGCGGCGGCACCACCGACGTGGCGGTTTTCACCGGCGGCGCAATCCGCCATACCGCGGTAATTCCCATCGCGGGCGACCAGATCACCAACGATATTGCAATGGCCTTGCGCACCCCGACCAAGGATGCGGAGGACATCAAGATCAAATACGGCTGTGCCTTGCGCCAGCTGGCCGATGACGGGCCCATCGAGGTGCCCGGAGTGGGCGAGCGCGGGCCGCGCATGCTGTCGCGGCAGACCCTGGCGGAAGTCATCGAGCCGCGCGTGGAAGAGCTGTATTCGCTGATACAGGCCGAATTGCGCCGCAGCGGCTTCGAGGACTTGCTGTCCTCCGGCATCGTGATTACCGGCGGCAGCAGCGCCATGCAAGGCATGGTGGAACTGGGCGAGGAAATTTTCCATATGCCGGTGCGCCTGGGGCTGCCGCGTTATGTCGGCGGCTTGTCCGACGTGGTGAAGACGCCGCGCTTTTCCACCGGTGTCGGCTTGCTGCTCCATGGACTGGAGCAGCACCAGCGCCACCAGGCGGCGCGGCTGCACTCGAATTCATTCAGCGATGTGCTGGACAGGATGAAGGCGTGGTTCCAGGTTAATTTTTAACGGGGCGATTTTAACGGGGAAATTTTAGTGATTTTGGGGTGTTTCGGTTTTTGCAATCAACAAGGAGAAAAGTGATGTTCGAAATTATGGATGCACAAATTCAGGGAGCGGTAATCAAGGTGATAGGCGTGGGCGGCTGCGGCGGCAATGCGGTAAACCACATGATTGATCAGGCCGTGAATGGCGTCGAGTTTGTCGCCATCAATACCGATGCCCAGGCGCTAAGGAGCAACAAGGCGCGCAGCCAACTGCAGATCGGCAGCAGCTTGACCAAAGGGCTGGGCGCGGGCGCCAGGCCGGAGGTCGGCCAGGCTGCGGCGATGGAAGACCGCGAGCGCATCGCGCAGCTGCTGGAGGGCGTGGACATGGTGTTTATCACAGCAGGCATGGGCGGCGGCACCGGCACGGGCGCTGCGCCGGTAGTGGCGGAAATCGCCAGGCAGAAGGGCATCCTGACCGTGGCGGTGGTGACCAAACCGTTCGAGCACGAGCGCAAGCGCATGCAGCTGGCGCAGGCCGGCATCGAAGCGCTGAGCGAGTTCGTGGATTCCCTGATCATCGTGCCGAACGAAAAGCTGATGACGGTGCTGGGTGAGGACACCACCCTGCTGGATGCCTATCGCGCCTCCAACGGCGTGCTGCAAGGCGCGGTGGCCGGTATCGCCGAAGTGATCAATGTGGACGGCATGGTGAATGTGGACTTCGCCGACGTGCGCACCCTGATGTCGGAAAACGGCATGGCGATGATGGGTTCGTCCACGGCTTCCGGGGCAAACCGCGCCAGCGAGGCGGCTGAAGGCGCGATGTCCAGCCCGTTGCTGGAAGACGTGGATCTGTCCGGGGCGCGCGGCGTGCTGGTAAACATCACGGCCAACGCCAGCTTCACCATGCGCGAATACAAGGAAGTGATGCGTTGCGTGCAGGGCGTGGCCGCCGAGGACGCCACCGTAATTGTCGGCCAGGTGTTCGACGAGGGGATGGGCGACGCGCTGCGCGTGACCATTGTGGCAACGGGCCTGGGGGAACGCAAGCAACCCAAGCCGGAACTGGTTTACGGGCTGCGCACCGGCACGCATGACGAAGCGGTATCCGCCGTCAATTACAACGAGCTTGAAAAACCGGCAGTGATGCGCAGCGGGCGCCATCGCGAAGCGATCGAGGCGATGAAGCAATCGGGAATTGATCCGCTGGACATCCCATCCTTCCTGCGCAAGCAGGCTGACTAAGTGGCAAGAAACAAGGAGCAAGGGTTTTCTTGAGCCTTGCATCCTGACCTTGAGTGGCGTGTTAAACTGTGCACTTCTCAAAAGGATTGATGCAACATGGTTAAGCAACGCACACTGAAGAACCCGGTGCAGGCAACCGGGGTCGGGCTGCATACTGGAGAGAGGGTTGACCTGACCTTGCGCCCTGCGCCCGCCAACAGCGGCATCGTGTTCCGCCGCATGGATCTTGTCCCGGTGGTGGAGATACGTGCCGAGGCGCATGCGGTGCACGACACACGCCTTTCCACCTGCCTGGAAGCAGGCGGTGCACGCGTGTCCACCATCGAGCATCTGATGTCCGCCTTCGCCGGGCTGGGTGTGGACAATGCCTTCGTCGACCTGAGCAGCGCGGAAGTCCCCATCATGGACGGCAGCGCCGGCACGTTCATTTTCCTGCTGCAATCCGCAGGCATCGTCGAACAATCCGCCGCAAAGAAATTTATCCGCATCAAGAAAACCATGGAGGTAAAAGATGGCGGCAAGTGGGTGCGCTTCGAGCCGTTCAACGGTTACAAGCTGGGCTTTACCATCGATTTTGCCCATCCGGTATTTGCCACTACCAAACAACAAGTGACGGTGGATCTGGGCGAACATTCTTACATCAAGGAAGTGAGCCGCGCCCGCACCTTCGGCTTCATGCAGGATGTCGAGGCCATGCGCGCCCAAGGGCTGGCACTGGGAGGCAACCTGGACAACGCCATCGTGATGGACGAGTACCGCGTCATCAACCCGGATGGCCTGCGCTTCGAAGACGAGTTCGTCAAGCACAAGGTGCTGGATGCCATCGGCGATTTATACCTGCTCGGCCACCCGCTGATCGGCGCATTTTCCGGTTACAAATCCGGCCATGCGCTCAACAATGCCCTGCTGCGCGCCTTGCTGGCCGACGAGCAGGCATGGGAATTCGTTACTTTCGGCAGGGCTGAGGAAGCACCGGCATTCCTGCGCCTGCAATTGCAGGCGGCTTGATTTACGCACCCTCCCGCAAGGAGAAACGCCATGCTCATCTTGCGCCTGTTGCTCATCCTGTCCGCCCTCTCCGTTATTCTGGCCGGCGGAATGTATGTGTTCACCCGCAACCGCCGCTACCTCAATCTGGCCTGGCAGATAGTGCGCTTCGTGGTTTTTGCGCTGCTGATATTTGCCGCGCTGTTCGTGCTGGAACGCTATGTGCTGATCGGCTGGCGCATCCTGCTTTAGAAGCCGTTTTAAAAATTACTGCGCTTGCCATTTTGAGCTTGCGCGGTGCTCGAAACCCTCATGTACTACGAGTACATTCCGGTTTCTGCGCTCTGGGCGCACTCAAACTGGCTGCGCTCGCTACTTTTTTAAAACGGCTTCTTAGACGCACCTTAGCCACTATTCTTTTTGGCAAGGCGCTGTAATGCGCTTTTCAGCGGCGAATCAGACAATTCACCGGCTAAATCAGCCAACCGCTGCCGCCCCGCCGCACTCAGCGAAGCGGGGGTGGCAGTGCGCAGGATGGGCGGCCGGGCAACTTGCACCCTCACCTGAATTCCAGTAACCTCGCAACCCGCGCCTTGGAACAGGCGGGCCAGTTCCGGGGCAAGCTGGCGCAATTTTGCGGCCGCCGCGCTGTTGTCCGCGGCCAGCATCAGGATTTGCCGCTCAAGTTGCAGCACATGGCTGGCGCGCACCAGGGAGGGCGGGGCTAGCCGTTCATAATGCCGCTGCAAGGCGACAAGCTGTGCCGCCTTAAGGGATAACTGGCGCAGTTCCTGACTGACGCTGAAGTAAGAGTTCAAACGTTTCGACACTTGGTCAAATTAATAACAGAAGGTGGAACATGAATATTATTCTGGTTTCCAGCCGCTTTGCAAAAGTTCGCAGCATCACGCTGAACGGCACGCACTTGCTGCTGGCAGCATTGTTGGCCATGGGCTTGTTGCTGGCGGCTGTATTTGCGTTGCAGTACACCCTCATCCGCTTCCACCCGGATGCCATGAGCACCGAGATGCGTGCCTGGTTAGCCAGCGTGCAGGCCGAGGGCCAGCAGAAGCAGCAATCCTATTTGCGCGAGGGCCTGGATACCATGGCTGCCCGCATGGGCCAGATGCAGGCCCAGCTGTTGCGTCTGGATGCGCTCGGCGCCCGCCTGGCCAAACTGAGCGGAATAAAGCCGCAGGAATTCAACTTTGACCAGCCGCCCGCACAGGGCGGCCCTTATATACCTGCCATGCAGCAGGATGTTTCCTTGTCCGGCATGAATCAGCAATTGGCCAACCTGTCGGCGCTGCTGAATGACCGCAACGACAAGCTGATGGCGCTGGAAACACTGTTGATGCAGTCCAGCCTGGAGAAAAAACAGTTCCCCTCGGTGCCACCGACCATGGAAGGCTGGCATTCCTCCAATTTCGGTTGGCGCCTCGACCCTTTTACCGGCAAGAACGCGATGCACGAGGGGGTGGATTTCATGGTGCCGGAAGGTTCGCCCATTCTGGCTTCGGCCGGCGGTGTTGTGGTGTATTCGGATTACCACCCGCAGTATGGTAATATGGTCGAGCTTGATCACGGCAATGACATTATCACGCGTTACGCACATGCTTCCAGATTGCTGGTCAAGGTCGGGCAGATAGTGCGGCGCGGACAGGAGATTGCCAAGGTGGGTAATACAGGCCGCTCCACAGGCAATCACCTGCACTTTGAAGTGAGATACAAGGGCCACGCCCAAAACCCCACGCGTTTCCTGCAAAGCGCCGCGAGTTGACAGGCGCCTGCTTGGTGCAAGGGTGAGGTGTGGTTGCCTCACCCTTTTTGTTTTTTTGTGGCCAGGATTTTGGCCTTGAATTGAAGAAGAATTAAAAGATGATTTCCAATTTGCTGAAAAGTATTTTCGGTAGCCGCAACGACCGCCTGCTCAAACAATACCGCCAGACAGTGCTGGCGATTAATGCGCTCGAAGCCGAAGTAGAGAAGTTGTCAGATGAGGATTTGCGCCGCAAGACCGATGCCTTCAAGCAGCGCGCTGCCCAGGGCGAACCACTGGATGCCCTGTTGCCGGAGGCTTTCGCCGTGGTGCGCGAAGCGGGCCGGCGCACATTGCAGATGCGCCACTTCGATGAGCAGCTGATCGGCGGCATGGCGCTGCATTACGGCAAGATCGCCGAGATGCGCACCGGCGAGGGCAAGACCCTGATGGCGACCCTGTCCGCCTATCTCAATGCGCTGTCCGGCCATGGCGTGCATGTGGTGACGGTGAACGATTACCTGGCCGCGCGCGACGCCGAATGGATGGGGCGATTGTATCGTTTCCTCGGCCTTACGGTCGGCGTCATCCTGTCGCAGATGGATCATGCCGACAAGCAGACGGCCTATGCTGCCGACATCACCTACGGCACCAACAACGAATTCGGTTTCGACTACCTGCGCGACAACATGGCGACCCACGCCAGCGAGCGCTTTCAGCGCAAGCTGAATTACGCCATTGTGGACGAGGTGGACTCCATCCTGATCGACGAGGCGCGCACCCCGCTGATTATCTCCGGCCAGGCCGAAGACAATGTGGATGTCTATGTGCGCATGGACAAACTGGTGCCCCAGCTTACCCGCCAGCAGGCTGAAGACGGGCCCGGCGATTACAGCGTGGATGAGAAAAACCACCAGATACTGCTGACCGAGGCCGGGCACGAAAACGCCGAGCGGCTGCTGGCACAAAGCGGGCTGTTGCCGGCAGGCGGCAGCCTGTACGACCCGGCCAATATCACGCTGATTCACCACCTGTATGCCGCATTGCGCGCACATGCGCTGTTCCACCGTGACCAGCATTATGTGGTGCAGAACGGCGAGGTGGTCATTGTGGACGAATTCACCGGCCGGATGATGGCCGGACGGCGCTGGTCGGATGGCCTGCATCAGGCAGTGGAAGCCAAGGAAGGCGTGCCGATCCAGAAGGAAAACCAGACACTCGCCTCCATCACCTTCCAGAATTATTT
Source organism: Betaproteobacteria bacterium (assembly GCA_028871775.1). Taxonomy (GTDB): domain Bacteria; phylum Pseudomonadota; class Gammaproteobacteria; order Burkholderiales; family Gallionellaceae; genus CAITJF01. The sequence goes on along the minus strand of JAGWMH010000034.1, from coordinate 4,414 downwards.
CCGCATGTACCACAAGCTGGCCGGCATGACCGGCACTGCGGATACCGAAGCCTACGAGTTCCAGCAGATATACAATCTGGAAACCGTGATCATCCCGCCGCACCTTCCCACCATACGCAAGGACATGATGGACAAGGTCTACCTGAGCCTGCACGAAAAATACACGGCGGTGATAGCGGACATTCAGGATTGCTACCAGCGCGGCCAGCCGGTGCTGGTCGGCACGACCTCGATCGAAACATCGGAGCTGTTGTCCGGCCTGCTGGAAAAAGAGAAGCTGCCGCATCAGGTGCTGAATGCCAAGCAGCATGCGCGCGAAGCCGAGATTGTGGCGCAGGCGGGACGCCCCAAGATGATCACCATCGCCACCAACATGGCCGGCCGCGGCACCGACATCGTGCTGGGCGGCAACGTGGAAAAAACCATCGACCAGTTACGCAACGACGAGAGCCTGGACGATGCCACGCGCAACCAGCGCATCGAGCAATTGCGCGCCGAGTGGCGCCCGGTGCACGAGCAGGTGCTGGCGAGCGGCGGCCTGCACATTGTCGGCACCGAGCGGCATGAATCGCGCCGCGTGGACAACCAGTTGCGCGGCCGCTCCGGGCGCCAGGGCGATCCCGGCTCCAGCCGCTTCTACCTGTCGCTGGAAGACCCGCTACTGCGCATCTTCGCCTCCGACCGCGTCGCGGCGATCATGAACAGATTCAAATTGCCGGAAGGCGAGGCGATCGAGCACCCCTGGGTGACGCGCGCCATCGAAAACGCACAGCGCAAGGTTGAGGCGCGCAACTTCGACATGCGCAAGCAGATACTCGAGTATGACGATGTCGCCAACGACCAGCGCAAGGTGATTTACCAGCAGCGCAATGAACTGCTGGAAAGTGCGGATATTTCCGAGACCATTGCGGCCATGCGCGAAGATGTGCTGGACAGCATCATCAGCGAATACATCGTGCCACAGAGCATGGAAGAACAGTGGGATGTGCCATCACTGGAAAAAGCGCTGGCTGCCGAATTCCAGCTGGACTTGCCGCTGGCACAGTGGCTGGAACAGGATAAGCAGCTTGACGAAAAAGGCTTGCGCGGGCGTGTAGCGCAGGCCGCGCAGCAGCAGTACCAGGCCAAAGTGGACAAGGTCGGGGCGGAGATGATGCACCAGTACGAGCGCATCGTCATGCTGCAAAGCCTGGACACGCTGTGGCGCGAGCATCTGGCGGCGCTGGATCACCTGCGCCAGGGCATCCACCTGCGCGGCTATGCACAGAAAAACCCCAAGCAGGAATACAAGCGCGAGGCGTTTGAACTGTTTTCTGCCATGCTGGAAACCATCAAGCGCGATGTCACGCAGATGCTGATGAACGTGCAGATCCGCAGCGAGCAGGATATTGAGGCGGTAGAAGCGCCCCAAACCCCGGAAAATGTGCAGTATCATCACGCCGATTACGATGAGGCGCTGGGGCAGAAGGCCGATACCGCAGAACACCAGCCGTTTGTGCGTACCGGCGAAAAGATCGGGCGCAACGACCCATGCCCGTGCGGTTCCGGCAAGAAGTACAAGCAGTGCCACGGCAAGTTGAGTTGATGAATTTTCTATTCGAGGGAGATAAATGATGGTAACGGATGCTTTGGTTTTGCAGGCCTTACGCGACTCGAGCCTGTCTGATGAGTTGCGTGACGCAGAGATTGAGGTATTGGCAAAATGCATTACGGTGCGTGACTACAAGGCAGGGGAACCCATCCTGAAGCCGGGTAATGGTGAGTTGCAGGACACCCTGCTGATCCTCGGCAGCGGCGAGGTGGAGGCTACCGCCACCACCGGCGGCGAAAAGGTTACCCTGCATCTGCTCAAGCCGGGCGAATTGGCAGGCATCATCGGATTCGTGGGCGGCAACGCAATGCAGATCAGCGCCACGGTGGTAGCCAAGACCGACAGTAAGGTACTATTGCTCGACCGCGCGCGTTTTGAGTCGCTGATTAACACCAATCCGGCCATTGTGTATTACGTGATGCGCGGTATCGTGCGGCACGTGCATGGCATCGTGCGGCGCATGAACATGCAGTCGGTGCAGATGAGCAACTATATCTTCAAGCAAGGCGGCCGCTACTAATTTCAACTCCATTTCATCAGTGATACTGTGTTGGCTTTCGCGCTCGCTCCTGATGGGACTACTAGCCATTCGACTAAGCCCGCAAGCGGGCAAGTCGCTGGTTATAGCCGTGCTACTTGCACTGTCTTCGTCGCTCGCTTGTCACCGCCTTGTCTCACTTTCGAAATGGAATTGAAATAACCAGGCAATCTTATATGCCGGTCAATCTGCAATCCCCCGCCGCAGGCACGCTGTTGCCCATCAACGGCGTGCTGCTGGGCACGGCTGAAGCATCCATCAAGAAACCCAACCGCAAGGATCTGCTGGTCATGCATTTGACCCCGCAGGCCACGGTGGCGGGCGTGTTTACGCAGAACCGTTTCTGCGCTGCGCCGGTCATTGTGGCGCGCGAGCACCTGGCGTCGGGCAAGGGCATACGCGCGCTGGTGGTCAACACCGGCAATGCCAATGCGGGCACCGGCGAACCGGGATTGGCCGCAGCCCGCGCCACCTGCGCTGAAGTCGCGAATTTGCTGGATTGCGATGCGGAGCAGGTGCTGCCATTTTCCACCGGCGTGATCATGGAAGCACTGCCGTTGCAGCAGATCATTGCCGGGCTGCCCGCCTGCGTGGCCGGACTGCGCGGGGATAACTGGCTTGATGCCGCGCACGCCATTATGACCACCGACATCGTCGCCAAAGCGGTGTCCATGCAGACCACTCTTGCGGGCAAGACGGTCACCATCACCGGCATCGCCAAGGGCTCCGGCATGATCCACCCAAACATGGCCACCATGCTCGGCTACATCGCCACCGACGCGGCGGTAGCGCAACCCTTGCTGCAACAGATGGTGAAGCATGCCAGTGATGCCTCGTTCAACTGCATCACCGTGGACGGCGACACCTCCACCAATGACGCGCTGATGCTGATCGCCACCGGCAAGAGCGAAGCGCCTGTCATCACCGATGCGCAGGGCGCGTCATTTGAAAAATTGCAGGCGGCGATAACCGAGGTTGCCATCCTGCTGGCGCAAGCCATCGTGCGAGACGGCGAGGGCGCGACCAAATTCATCGCGATCAAGGTGGAAGGCGGCAAGAATGTTGCGGAATGCAAGCAGATTGCCTACGCCGTGGCACGCTCGCCCCTGGTCAAGACCGCGTTCTTCGCTTCCGATCCCAATCTGGGGCGCATCCTCGCCGCCATCGGCTATGCGGGTATCAATCTCGACGTGCAGCACCTCAAACTGTATCTGGACGACGTATTGGTGGCCGAGCACGGCGGGCGCGCAGCCAGCTACCGCGAGGAGGATGGCCAGCGCGTGATGCAGCAGAGCGACATCAACGTGCGGGTGGTGCTGGAGCGGGGTGTGGCTTCTGCCACGGTATGGACCTGTGACTTCTCTTACGATTACGTGAAGATCAACGCGAGTTATCGGAGTTAGTACGTTGGGTAAAACCAACTTCGATTGTTGGGCACGCTACACCCTTCGATACCTCAGGGCGAACGGCCTCGTTTGAAAGATCACATTGAACACGCAAACCGGAAACACAAAAATCATCGAAGTCGCTGCCGCCGTGCTGCAAAAACCAGACGGCTCCTTCCTGCTAGCCCAACGCCCAGCCGATAAAATCTGGGCCGGCTATTGGGAATTCCCCGGCGGCAAAATCGAGCCCGGCGAAACGTCCCGCCATGCGCTGGTGCGCGAGCTGCGCGAGGAACTGGGCATAACAGTCGAAACCGTCTATCCGTGGGTCACGCGCGTATTCACTTACCCTCATGCGACGGTGCGGCTGAATTTCTTTCGCGTGACTAAATGGAGTGGTGAGTTGCATCCGCATGAGGGGCAGAAGTTTGCGTGGCAGCCCCCCACCCCAACCCTCCCCCGGAGGGAGAGGGAGGTTGTTTCACCGATGTTACCCGCCAACACCCCCATCCTGCGCGCGCTGGAATTGCCGCCGCTGTATGCCATCAGCAATGTGGCCGAACTGGGTGTAGAGGAATTCATGCATCGGCTGGAAGGCGCGTTGCACAATGGTTTGCGGCTGGTGCAGATGCGCGAGAAAAATTTGCCGCGCGCCGAGATGCGCGCATTATCGCTGCGTGTGCTGGAGCTGGCGCATGCACACAATGCACGAGTGTTGATAAACAGCGATGTCGAGCTGGCCCGGGAAATCGGCGCGGATGGCGTGCATCTCACCAGCACGCAACTGGCTGCATTGCGCCAACGTCCTGACCTTCCGTGGTGCGTGGCCTCCTGCCACAACGCAGAAGAACTGCAACGGGCCGGAGAATTGGGTCTGGATTTCGCGGTGCTGGGCCCGGT
>JAGWMH010000317.1 GCA_028871775.1 Betaproteobacteria bacterium | reverse complement strand
TGAATACATGGAGCGTGCCGCCGCCAAGATGAAAATTGTGGTGCCGATCACCTTGCTCATCATTTTCCTGTTGCTCTACTTCAACTTCATGCGCGTGACGGAAGCGTTGATCGTGATGCTGTCCGTGCCGTTTGCTCTGGTCGGCGGTGTGTGGCTGCTGTGGCTGCTCGGCTACAACCTGTCGGTCGCCGTGGTGGTGGGCTTCATCGCGCTGGCCGGGGTGGCGGCGGAAACCGGGGTGGTGATGCTGATCTATCTGGAGCATGCCTGGGAGCAGGTCAAGGCGAAACGCAAGGCTGAAGGACAAGAGCCAACACCTGGCGACCTTTACGCAGCGGTCATGGAAGGAGCGGTAGAGCGGGTGCGGCCGAAGATGATGACGGTAGTTGCAATCATGGCTGGCCTGCTGCCCATCATGTGGGGAACCGGCACCGGCTCCGAGGTGATGCGCCGCATTGCCGCTCCGATGGTCGGCGGCATGATCTCCTCCACCCTGCTGACGCTGCTGGTGATCCCGGCAATTTATGCGCTGGTGAAGGAAGCTGGATTACGCAAGCCGTGACAGCTCTGACTGCAAACGGGTGGCAGTCTGAGCCTTGCTGGAAATGCCCGGAAATGCAGTGAATGGAGGGTACGATGAAAAAACGAATCGGGCTGATGGCGCTGTTGCTGTTCGGCGCTACGCTACCTGCATTTGCGGAGCAACCGATAGCCGGCATGAAAATGAAGAAGGAAACCGCACAGGTCACCCATCATGGCACTGGCAAGGTGGTGTCCGTGGATCGTGCCAAATTGCGCATCAAGCTGGCGCACGAGCCGATCAAATCGCTCGGCTGGTCGGCCATGATGATGGACTTCAGCGTGGCGAAAGCTTCACTGCTGGATGGCCTCAAGGCGGGTGACGCGGTGCGGTTTGAGCTGAGGCAATCCAAACCGGAGGATTTGATATGGATAATCGTCAAAATCGAGCGCAAGTAATCAACGATTAAGCGGTCAGGACGTGTTCGTGCCCAAGAACAAGCGAGCTCCACCATACCCGACGGTAAGGCCGATTGAAGCACGCTTAGTTGAAATTCTTAGGAGGTTAAAGACATGATGAGCAACGGGGCTGGGGGTTGGATGATGGGCGGCATGTGGCCGTTATCGATTTTGTTCTGGATATTGATCATCGCCGGCGTGGTGCTGATCGTCCGCTGGCTGACGGCGCGTAACGGGCAGGGAAAAGCTTCGCCTGCGGAATCTCCTCTCGACATCCTGAAAACGCGCTATGCGAAAGGCGAAATCGACAAGGAAACTTTCGAGACGATGAAACGGGACATCGGGGTGAGGGACGGTGAAAGATAACCGCAATCTCGTCATCGGAATCGCGCTGTTTATTATCGGCGTCACCGGGTTATTCGTCTTGTCCGGGATGCGCCCATCCACGGGTGGCATGATGGGTGGCACCATGATGATGGACCGCGCAGGCATGAAGGAGATGATGAAGAACATGATGGGTGCCCAATTGCCGCCAGGACTTGATCCTGAGCATCTTCCCGATCCGCGATCAAGCGGCGCGCAACTGCTTGCCCGGTATTGTACCCAGTGCCACGAGTTGCCCGGTCCGGGCCTGCACACGGCGGGCGAGTGGCCGTCCGTGGTTGGCCGCATGAACCGGCGCATGCGGATGATGAGCGGCATGATGCACGACATCGAGGCACCGAATAACGACGAACTCCGCACGCTGGCGGCCTATCTGCAACAGCACGCCCAGATTCCCATCGACAGAGCCCGATATACGGATTTGAGCGCGCCGGACGGGAAATTGTTCGAAGCGATGTGTTCACAATGTCACGCCCTGCTCGATCCCAGGCAACACACGTCCGATGAATGGCCAAGCGTGATCGGACGCATGATGCAAAATATGAAGACGGTGGGCAAGCAGTTGCCCGATCAGGCAACGCTCGAAACCGTCGTCGAGTTCTTGCAAACACATGCGAAGTAATGGGCTGGTGCGGGAATTATGATGAGCTATATTTCGCGTGTATTACTTGAGATGATGGGCATACATAAGATTCGCATCGAGGGG
>JAGWMH010000316.1 GCA_028871775.1 Betaproteobacteria bacterium | reverse complement strand
CTGCGTCATTCCCGCGCAGGCGGGAATCCAGATGATTAAAAAATTTCCCGCGAAGCGGGACAACACCGCAATTTTGTCCGCTTCGCGGGATGTTTGTCCTTGCTGGATTCCCGCCTGCGCGGGAATGACGGGTTAATGGATTATTTGGGATGAAAACTACGGTAGTGTGCGGATTACTGGGATCAGGAAAGACCACGTTCATCAGGAACTCCGTGACCGGCAAACCGGAGAAGACCGTGGTGCTCGTCAACGACTTCGCGAAGGCCGGCATCGACGGCGAGATCTTCTCCGCTGGCGGCATCGAATCGGTGGAACTGCCGAGCGGCTGCATCTGCTGCACCCTCAAGCTCGACCTTGTCACGACCATCCAGAATATCGTGGCGCAGTTCTCGCCCGAGCACTTGCTGATCGAGCCAAGCGGTGTGGCCTCGCCGTCGGGCGTGCTGGAGGCAATCGAAAGTGCCGGCACCGGCTCCGCATCGGTCATCGGCATCGTCGACTCCACTGAGTTTGCGGAGCTCTACGAATTGGAAATGTACGGAAGCTTCTTCGAGGACCAGATCGTGAACTCCGATGTTATCCTGGTCAACAAGACCGACCTTGCAGACCAGTCAGCGATCGACGCAGCAGAACGCCTGATCAGCACCGTCAATCCCCGGGCCATCCTGTTCCGCACGGTCAATGCCAAAATCGACATGCCTCTGCCGGACGCACCACTGCAGCGAATGATCGTTGCTGGCAACAGCCACCTTCATTTTGAGACATATTCCTTCCCGCTTGCGGACAAGATGGAGTTTGCTTTGATGCAACAGATATTCGATGATCTTTCACGCGGGGAATTCGGGCGCGTGGCGCGGGCGAAGGCACTGGTCAGCACAACGAACGGCCCTTATCGCTTTGATAGCGCCTTCGGGAAAACAGATGCGATCCGCTTTGACAAGGACGTTACAGCCGGCAGGCTGGTAGTCATCGGGGAGAATCTAGATGACGCGGGAATCGGGCGGGCGGTGCGATTAACGTGAAACTTGCGTAGCGTGTGGTAACTCAAATTTGAGCTAACACAGACTGTCAGATTGCGGCTTCTGGTTTTGCCCAATCACTCCATGCAATTTGGAATTACGCTGAACGAAAGCTGCACGTCGTGACATGCCGCATACGACACATTGCAGCAATCCATACTTCCCGATAGCTGATATTCGGAGACATCCTTCGCGAGTTAGAGCTATTCATAGGGTGCACTCTGCACATTATGTTGTTTTGTCGGCTGTTGGTGCATGGAATGCACCTACGCTTTCTACACCCCCACCGCTCTCTACTCTATCCCTCCAAAGCTATAACCCGTCTTGCTCGAGAATTGAGAAGTACAAGATGTGCCATAACTGGAGTATGGGTTTTTGCCGCTTTCTTTCATTTCCAGCGTAACAAAATCATCCGGTAATGCGCGCGCATCTTGCCGCAGCGGGTTGCCGGTGCAGTCGCTTTCGTACATGGCATAGCCGGCAACTTGTTTGGTCTTCCCTCCCTGTATGATGGCCACATAGGTCTTGCCGTCGCGACTGAAAATCTCCGACCCTTCCAGCGCCTTGCGCCTGAGCTTGAACAACTCGTCGAGCGTGGTGCGGATACTGCCGGTGCTTGCATCGCCCAGCTCGACGAAGCCCGCGCCATCTGCTTTGATCACCAGATGCATATTGTTCTGACTGTATTCGTTTTCACGAAGCTTGACGCTGCATAAAGTTATCCAGGTGTCGGCGCTCACCAAATCTCGGACTTCCGTCCAAATACCGTTGGTTCCACCCTCGTCACATTCGCCCATCACCTGATACTTGGGCGGTGCGGCCTGCCAGTCCACGGTAAGTTTCAGCCCTATATCCTTGTCAGATACCTGCCCCGAAAGCCCGCCCATCCGATACATTCCATTTACATTGTAATGATCGGCTCTCTGCTTCATCTGCTCCTTGTTCTTGTCCACCACGTACTGAAGCCCGGCGATGCGCTGCTGCATCTCGGCGGCATCGGTGGCATTCGGTGCGGCGGTCAGATACAGCTTGCAGGCATGCAGTGCCTGTTGGGTG
>JAGWMH010000315.1 GCA_028871775.1 Betaproteobacteria bacterium | reverse complement strand
TGGCGGTCGAGCCATCTACCGGTGAGCCGCACCTGCGCCACCACATCAGCCCGAGCGGTTACTATCGCGGCAAAAAAGTTGTCAAGACCAAGGCCGACTGATATTGCCTTGCGGTAGCTGATGTGTCCGGTATGCAGGATGCTGCGCGTTAACCCGAACGTCGCGAAGCGACACCACATCACTCTCCCCCTGGGGGGAGAGGTAGGAGAGAGGGAACGGACACGGCGGCGCTCATTTTCTGTGGTGATGCTGACGCCATGACCGTTAGTTTGTGCCTCTCCTTCCTTTGATCACAGCGTTGCGAGGATTGCCCGGTGGATGTCACGATAGCCATTGACGCCATGGGCGGTGACCATGGAACACACGTCACCATACCCGCCGCAGTGGAATACCTGCGGAAAAACCCCAACGACACCATCGTGCTGGTCGGTCTCCCCGATGCCATCGAGGCCGAGTTGCGCGCCATCAAGGTTTCTGCCGGGCCGAACCTGCGCATCCACGCGGCCAGCGAAGTGGTCGACATGGACGAATCCCCCCAGCTGGCCTTGCGCAACAAGAAAGACTCCTCCATGCGGGTTGCCATCAACCTGGTCAAGAATGGCGAAGCGTCTGCCTGTGTCAGCGCCGGCAATACCGGCGCGCTGATGGCGACGGCGCGTTACGTGCTGAAAACAATTCCGGGCATCGACCGCCCCGCAATCGCCTCGTATCTGCCTACCGTCAAGGGGCAGATATGCATGCTGGACCTGGGCGCCAACACTGATTGCAGTGCCGAGCATTTGCTGCAATTCGCCCTGATGGGCTCCACGCTGGTCAGCGCCATCGAGCACAAGGACAACCCCACGGTGGGATTGCTCAACATCGGCAGCGAGGACATCAAGGGCAACGAGGTGGTCAAGCAGGCCGCCGAATTGCTGCGTGCCAGCGATTTGAATTTTTACGGCAACGTCGAGGGCAACGATATCTTCAAGGGCACCACCGACGTCGTGGTGTGCGACGGCTTCGTCGGTAATGTCGCGCTCAAGACCACCGAAGGGCTGGCGCAGATGCTGGGCGGCTTCCTGCGCGAGGAATTCGGCCGGAACCTCTTTACAAAACTTGCCGCCATTGCGGCAATGCCGGTTATCAAGGCTTTCAAGCACCGGGTCGATCATCGCCGCTACAACGGCGCAAGTTTTCTTGGACTGAAAGGTATCGTGCTGAAAAGCCACGGCTCGGCGGATGCCTTCGCCTTCTGTTGCGCCATCGAGCGCGCCGCCGAGGAAGCGCGCGAGGGTATGCTGCGGCATATCAGCGAGCATATCGAAAAATGGCATCATGCAAACCGGCAAAAAACGGCGGAGGCCTCCTGATGTACTCGAAAATCATCGGCACCGGCAGCTATCTACCCGCCAAGGTACTGACCAATTTCGATCTGGAAAAAATGGTCGAAACCTCGCACGACTGGATATTCAGCCGCAGCGGCATCGTTGAACGGCATATTGCAGCGGATGACGAACTGACCAGCGATCTGGCCTTGCAAGCCAGCCGCAGAGCCATTGCAGCGGCGGGTATCAGCGCGGACGAGATCGACCTGGTGATCGTTGCCACCACTTCACCGGATCAGATTTTCCCCAGCACCGCCTGCATCCTGCAGGACAAGCTCGGCATCAGGAATTGCGGCGCGGCATTCGACATGCAGGCGGTGTGCGGCGGTTTCGTCTACGCGCTGAACACCGCCGACCTGTACATACGCGGCGGGCAGGCCAGGACCGCGCTGGTGGTTGGTGCGGAAGTGCTGTCGCGCATGCTGGACTGGAATGACCGCACCACTTGCGTACTGTTCGGCGACGGCGCGGGTGCGGTGGTGCTGCGCGCCTCAGACAAGCCCGGCATCGTCGCCAGCAAGCTGCACGCCGATGGCAGACATCGCGACATGCTGAAAGCCGATGGCAACGTCCGCAACGGCGCAGTACAGGGCGATCCGTTCATCAAGATGGACGGCCAGGCCGTGTTCAAGTTCGCCGTCAAGGTTTTGAGCGAAGTGGTCGAAGAAGTGCTGGCAGAAAACAACCTGCAAGGCTCCGACATCAGCTGGCTGGTGCCGCATCAGGCCAACAT
>JAGWMH010000033.1 GCA_028871775.1 Betaproteobacteria bacterium | reverse complement strand
TTTTCGTTGAGCAGGAAGGTGGCGACATCCACCGGCACTTGCACATGGATGGCGGCGCTGTGTTCCTTCATCGCCTCTTCCTGGATGATGCGCAGGATATGCAATGCGGAGGACTCGGTGCCGCGGATGTGGCCGATGCCGTTGCAGCGCGGGCAAGGACTGTAGCTGGTTTCACCCAGGCTGGGTTGCAGGCGCTGGCGTGACAACTCCAGCAAACCGAAGCGCGAAATCTTGCCGGTCTGCACGCGTGCGCGGTCGTAGTGCAGTGCATCGCGCAGGCGGTTTTCCACCTCGCGCTGGTTGCGGCTGCTTTCCATGTCGATGAAATCGATCACGATCAGTCCGCCCAGATCGCGCAAACGCATCTGGCGCGCGATTTCGTCGGCGGCTTCCAGGTTGGTGTTGAGCGCGGTGGTTTCAATGTCCGCGCCGCGCGTGGCGCGCGCCGAGTTGATGTCGATGGCGGTGAGCGCCTCGGTGTGGTCGATCACGATCGCGCCGCCCGAGGGCAGGTTGACCTGGCGGGCGTGCGCCGACTCGATCTGGTGCTCGATCTGGAAGCGCGAGAACAGCGGCACATCGTCGCGGTAGCGCTTGATGCGGTTGATGTTGTTCGGCATCACCGTGCCCATGAAGGCCTGCGCCTGCTGGAAGATGTCGTCGGTATCGATCAGGATTTCGCCGATTTCCGGGTGGAAATAGTCGCGGATGGCACGCACCACCAGGCTGCTTTCCAGGTAGATCAGCGACGGCGCTTTTTCGGTTTTTGCCGCGCCTTCGATGGCGTCCCACAACTGCTTGAGGTAGTTGAGGTCCCATTGCAGCTCTTCCAGGTTGCGGCCGATGCCGGCGGTGCGTGCAATGATGCTCATGCCCTGCGGCACTTCAAGTTGCGCCAGGACATCGCGCAGCTCGTTGCGGTCTTCGCCCTCGATGCGGCGCGATACGCCGCCGCCGCTGGGATTGTTCGGCATCAGCACGATGTAGCGGCCGGCCAGGCTGATGTAAGTGGTGAGCGCCGCACCCTTGGAGCCGCGCTCGTCTTTTTCCACCTGCACCAGCAGTTCCTGGCCTTCGCGCAACGCTTCCTTGATCGAGGGGCGGTTGCCGCTGCCGGCCAGGTAAAACTGCGGGGCTACTTCCTTGAACGGCAGGAAACCGTGGCGGGTGCCGCCGTATTCGACGAACGCCGCTTCCAGGCTGGGTTCGATGCGGGTGATGACGGCCTTGTAGATGTTGCTCTTGCGCTGCTCTTTGCCGGCGGATTCAATGTCGAGGTCTATCAGTTTCTGACCGTCAACAATGGCGACACGGAGTTCTTCCGGCTGTGTCGCATTGAATAACATGCGTTTCATTATATTTTCTCCCGCGCTCAGACACGGGCAGGACAAAGCTACGCGCGGCTAACCGCGCGCGAGAATACGGGCCGTGCAAACAGTGTTGAGATCGGGATGCAGACGGTTGTCCAAGGTATTATGTTCTCGTTTCCAGCTTGTCATTAATTAACTAGTGCCGCCGATTTTGTTGTAGGGGCGACACGATAAAAATCTACAGGTGCTTTGAGCGCGCAATTCAATTACCATCACTGCTTGATTTCCGGTGAGTGAGGTTAACCGGGCGGGCTGCTGCTTCGTAGGCGGCCTGACTGCCTGCCATGCTTTCGACGGGGAAAAATGTACATCCCGTTTACGAAGGTGCACTCACGCTGAACAGATTATATTCAAAATGAACGATTTACGCAAAGAATCTGTAACCCGGACTGAAATCGACGAGGGCAGCTGCGACCAGCGCATCGACAATTTCCTGTCTAAGCACCTCAAGGGTGTGCCCAAAAGCCATATCTACCGCATCCTGCGCAGCGGCGAAGTGCGCGTGAACAAGAAACGCGTGGACCAGACTTATCGCCTGCAGCTGGGCGACCAGGTGCGCATCCCGCCGGTGCGGGTGGCGGAGCAGGCGGAGCGCGATTATGTTCCGGCGCTGGAATTCCCGATTTTGTACGAGGACGACGCGCTGCTGGCGATCAACAAGCCGGCAGGGGTGGCAGTGCATGGCGGCAGCGGGGTGAGCTTCGGCGTCATCGAGCAATTGCGCCAAGCGCGCCCGCAGGCCAAGTTTCTGGAGCTGGTGCACCGCCTCGACCGCGAAACTTCCGGCGTGCTGCTGCTGGCGAAGAAGCGCTCCGCGCTGACCGCGCTGCACGAGATCATGCGCGAGGGCAACAGCGACAAGCGCTACCTGACCCTGGTACTGGGGCAGTGGAAAAATGCCAAACAGCATGTCAGGCTGCCGCTGCACAAATTCACCCGCCCGGACGGCGAGAAGCGCGTGATGGTGCGCGAGGACGGGCAGGAGTCGCATACCGTGTTTGCCCTGCAAAAAGCCTGGGCGGGCTATTCGCTGCTAGAAGCCCAACTCAAGACCGGCCGCACCCACCAGATCCGCGTGCATCTCGCCTACCTCGGCTTCCCCATAGCGGGGGACGACAAATACGGCGATTTCGCACGCAACAGGGAATTGATGAAGCAGGGCTTGAAGCGCATGTTTCTGCACGCGCACAGCATCGCCTTCGCCCATCCGCTCACCGGCGAACCGCTACGGCTGAGCGCGCCGTTGCCGAAGGAACTGGAAAGTTTTCTCGCGCGGCTGGATTCGGGTTCGTAACGGCGTGATTTAAAATACGCATATACGATTCAAGTCGCGCAGTAGGTTTTTCGAGGTGCCCATTGTGTAGAACGTTTTGAGTAGGGGGGTAAGCAATGACAAGCAAGCAACCGGATGTTTCCGGGGAACGCAACGAATCGCAGATATTTCTTGTCCGCGGACAGAAGGTCATGCTCAGCACGCACCTGGCAGAAATGTATGAAATCGAGCCTGGTGCCATGGTTCGAACCATCGAACGCAACATCGCATGCTTTCCGGAAGGTTCGGTGTTCCAGTTGAAGCCCGAAGAAATTGCCGGCCTGCAATCAACACATGCGGTTTCAGGCCGGGCAGCGCCTTACGCCTTCACCGGGCAGGGTGTGGCCACGCTCTCCGGCATTCTGTTTGATGAACGAGCGACTGACGGCAATCAGGAGGCATGCGCACCCACGTGCAGTTGCCGCAAATGATCGGCTTCCATGCGGAGCTTGCGCACAGGCTACCCACACCCGGGTGTAAAGAACCGGACTTTTTGCAAAGCAGAGGGCCGAGGGTACAGGCAAATTCATGTTTTAAGCAGTGGAGTATAATGTTGCAGTTCGAGCAGGGGGAGAGCTGTCCCCGGTTATTATGAAGAGAATGAGATATTGAATACCACCAGTTTCGCAGATTTAAATCTGGCGCCTGAAATCCTCAAGGCGCTGGCCGAGTCAGGCTACATCACCCCCACACCTGTTCAGGCGCAAGCCATTCCGATAGTGCTGGAAGGGCGCGATTTGATGGCAGGCGCACAGACGGGTACCGGTAAAACGGCTGCTTTTGCGCTGCCCATCCTGCAAAAATTGCTGCCGCTTGCCAGCACCAGCACTTCGCCCGCGCGCCATCCGGTGCGGGCGCTGGTATTGGTGCCCACGCGCGAGCTGGCGATCCAGGTGGAAGAAAGCGTGAAGGCCTATGCAAAACACACCCGTTTGCGCTCGCTGGTGGTGTTTGGCGGGGTGGATATCAAGACCCAGACGCCGCACCTGAAAACGGGCGTGGAGATTCTGGTCGCCACCCCGGGCCGGCTGCTGGATCACGTTGAGCAGAAAACGGTGCAGTTGAACCAGGTGCAGATACTGGTGCTGGATGAAGCGGACCGCATGCTGGATATGGGCTTCATGCCTGATTTGAAGCGCATCCTGGCCTTGCTGCCCAAACAGCGGCAGAGCCTGATGTTCTCGGCCACGTTCTCGAATGAGATCAAAAAATTGTCGGCCGAGTTTCTGATCCACCCCAAGCTGATTGAAGTCGCGCGCAGCAACGCCACCGCTGAAAATGTCACGCAAAAAGTTTATCTGGTCGCCCAGGCGGATAAACACGCCCTGCTCGCGCAATTGTTGCGCGGAAGCGATGCAACGCAGGTGCTGGTGTTCACCAAAACCAAGATTACCGCCAGCCGCCTTGCCAGGCAGTTGCAGCGCGAGGGCGTTTCCGCCGATGCCATCCACGGCGACAAGAGCCAGCTGGAGCGCATACAGGCGCTGGACGCTTTCAAGCAAGGCAGAGTTGCCGTGCTGATCGGGACTGATGTGGCTGCCCGCGGCCTGGATATTGACCAGCTGCCCATGGTCATCAACTACGAGATACCCAGCGCCCCGGAAGACTACGTTCACCGCATCGGCCGCACCGGCCGCGCCGGCGCTTCCGGCACGGCCATCTCGCTGGTATCGCCGGAAGAAGAAAAATACCTGAAGGAAATCGAGAAGCTGATCAAGCACGAGATTCAAAAGGAAAATGCGATTGCGCCCCATCCGGCTGCGCGGGCAGAGAGAGCGCCGCGCGGCGAACATCATGAACGCAGCCATGCCGCGCCGAAAAAACCCAGCCATGATCCGTGGTTCGATAAACCTTACGAACCCACTGTCAGCGCCACCACTGAAAATAAACAACTAGAGCGTCCTGTCAGCAAGCCAAAAAAAGAAGTTGCAGCGATACTGGTACGTCGCCAAAGCTAATAAGGCACCTCTATAAATTCAGTTTTGTCATTCCGGCGAAGGCCGGAATCTAGTATGTTCAATAGGCTGGACACCGGCCTTCGCCGGTGTGACGAATTTTTAGAGGTGCCTTTTAGATTGGGAACAAGTGACCACATGAAACAAGATAAACGCTCTCCCATCACTGACAAGCCACTACGTAACCCCGGCCAATCTCTGGAAAAGCGTCGCGATGACCTGCTCTATGACAAAGTGCTGGCACCGATGCTGCTTGCTTTTATGATGATTTTGCTCGCGGGTATGGAATGGTGGTACTACTTCAACCCAAAGGCGAGAAATCCAGTTGTTGCGACTATCTTCGCGATTGCCATATTGGTGTATGCCATTTTCCGCATCTGGCGCACATGGCCGGAGTTGCAACAATTACGGCAAGGCATCGAAGGTGAAAAAGCGGTCGGGCAGTTTCTGGAGAGGTTGCGTGAAAGCGGGTATCAGGTTTTTCACGATCTGATGGGTGATGACTTCAACGTAGATCACGCAATAATCGGCCCGGCTGGCGTGTTTACCATCGAAACAAAGACCATCAGCAAACCCATGCGGGGCGAGATCAAAATTCAGTTCGACGGGGAACACATACAGATTAATGGCCAAACGATGGAACGCAATCCGGTGCGTCAGGCCCAAGCGCAGGCAAGTTGGCTAAAGAAGATTTTGCACGAAAGTACCGGACGGGAATACAAGGTCCATCCAGTAGTGGTTTTCCCCGGTTGGTTTATCGAACGCAAGGACGGTTCTTCGCGTGAATTGTGGGTGTTGGAACCCAAGGCTCTGCCGAAGTTTCTGGAAAACGCACCGGAGGTTTTGAGCACTGAAGAAATAAAGATGGCAAGCGTGCACTTGTCACGATTTATTCGCTCACAAGAAAAATTGGATAGTTAAGCTAGCGCAGGATGGGTGGAGCAACGCGATATCCATCATTTTACCGTTTGCCAAACTTACAGCAGCCTGAGCTTTTGGGCTACGATATAAACTGGCACTTGAAATCCTGGTGCCTGTCCCAAATATTCTGTTGCACGGGGATGTCCCGGATCATAAGGAGGATGTGAAATGGCTAACATTTTGCGCTACAACCCGGCTGATGATGCGTTTGACGATTTGTTTCGCGGCTTTTTCATGCGCCCGGTGCGTTTTGAGGGGCAGCAAGAAGTCCAGATCAAGGTGGACGTGAGTGAAGACGAAAAGGCATATACCGTTCATGCCGAGATTCCCGGTGTGAAAAAGGAAGATATCCATGTCACCATTGAAGGCAACCAGGTTGCCATCAGTGCGGAAATAAAGAAAGAAAAAGAAGTGAAGGAAGGCGAAAAAGTGCTGCGCAGTGAGCGCTATTACGGCAAAGTGTCGCGTGCTTTTGCGCTGGCACAAGATGTTGATGAGGCTACCGCACAGGCGAAGTACAACAATGGTGTACTGGAGTTGCGCTTGCCCAAGCGGGTTACCTCCAAAACAAAAACACTCAATATTCAATAGGGCTGACTTCGTCTGAGTATCAGCTGATCCATCAATCCCCAAGCGCTGCCGGGGGATTGATGAGATGCAGTCATCCAGGAAGAAGGATATGGTTACGCGGCCGTATGCCCGGTAAAAGGATCAGTTCTTGGTGCGAGTGATGAATACCGTCACTTCTTCGCGATCATGGTAAAGCTGTTTCGCCAGTATCCGGTAATTGATTCCTTCATGGTCCAAATGGCTGCGGATGCCGTTTAGCGCGCCGTCCAGCGCGGCGATGCGCTGTTTCATCGGCAATTTCAGATTGAAAATCGCGTGTCTGGCCAGCCCCGCCGCGAACCATTCCTCGATTAATCTGGCGACTCTGGAAGGCTGCTCCACCATGTCGCACACCAGCCAGTCCACGGCACAGCGCGGCACATATTTGAAGCCGTCCTGCCTGAGATGCTGCACCAGCGGATGCTTCGCCAGCACGCCCTTCATCGGGCCGTTGTCCACGGCCGTTACGCGGATGCCGCGTTTCACCAGTTGCCAGGTCCAGCCGCCGGGCGCCGCGCCAAGATCGACGGCGGTCATGCCTTGCCGCAACAGGCGCGTCTGCTCGCTGCGATCCATGAACACCTCGATCGCCTCGGCCAGTTTCAGCGTGGAGCGGCTCGGCGCTTCGGCGGGCATGTTCTGGCGCACGATGCCCATGATGGCAGCGGCGCTGTTGTGCGGATCGCTGGTGCCGATCAGCGCGGATGATTTGTCGGGGAAGAAAATGTGCAGGCGCGGCAACTTGATGTCGTCCTGCAAGCGGCCTTGTTCGCGCAGCGCATTCTCCAGCAGCGGCTGGAAGCGGCGCGTGAAGGCGGACAGCGTCTTGCCTTCGTTGGTGTCCGGCACTTCCAGCCACAGCGCGCCAAACATGCCGGGCAGGGTGGCGATGGCGGCGAGGATGGGCGTCAGACGGTTGCGCTCCGGCAATGCTTCGATGGTTTGATGCAGGCGGATTAACTGGCGCGCGAAGATGAGCTCACGGTAGGACAGCGTTTGCTCGTTCAGCGCGACCACGGCATAGCCGCTGTTGGCGAGGATGGGCGGCTGCGCGGCGATGACGGGGCTCTGTTGCCGCGCCTGGCGCAATGCTTCCTGCGCGCAATCCTGCTCGAAGCCGGGACGGCAATACAGCAGCCAGTAAGTTGATTTGCGGGTTTGCATGGCGCGCATTGTGGCACAGGTGATGGTAATATCCGCGCCTCATTTTTTGGTTGGTTTTCATGGCAAAACGATATGATTTGATTGTGTTCGACTGGGACGGCACGGTGATGGATTCCACGGCGGTGATTGCGGGCTCGATACAGGCGGCTTGCCGCGACCTCGATTTACCCGTGCCGAGCGATGATGCTGCGCGCCATGTGATCGGAATGGGGCTGGAGCAGTCATTGCGCTATGCCGTGCCGGATGCGCCGGAGTCAATGTACGGGCCGCTGGTGGAGCGCTACCGCCACCACTTCCTGGCGCAGGACAAGGCCATCCCGCTGTTTGCCGGGGCGCGGGAAACCATTGCCGAATTGCACAGTGCGGGATACCGGCTGGCTGTGGCGACGGGCAAGAGCCGCAACGGGCTGGATCGCGCCCTGCAATCAAGCAGGTTGCAGCCTTACTTTCATGCCACGCGCACGGCGGATCAGACTTTTTCCAAGCCGCATCCGGCGATGCTGCTGGAAATCATGGGCGAACTGGGCATGGCGCAAGAGCGCGTGCTGATGGTGGGCGATACCACGCATGATTTGCAGATGGCGATCAACGCCGGGGTGGATGCGGTGGGCATGACGCAGGGGGCGCATCCGGCGGAGCAGTTGCGCGAGCTGCAACCCCTGGCGTTGCTGGATGATTTTGCGGGACTGCGGGAGTGGTTCCGGGGGCACGCCTGATATACTGCGCGGGTGGGTTTTAAGGAGGTTTTATGTCCGAACAGAACAACAATTGGGAACGCGGCGTGCTGGAAAAGCTCGCCATGTCTGCCATTCAGGAGCAGCGCCGGGCGCGCCACTGGAGCATCTTCTTCAAAACGCTGACATTTGCCTACCTGTTCATCGTGATGTTCCTGGCCATGGGCTGGATAGGCGGCAAGGCGGAAACGGCGCTGGGCGGCAAGCACACCGCGCTGGTGGAAATGAATGGCGTGATCGCGTCGAACAGTGCCGCCAGCGCCGACAATATTATTTCCAGCCTGCAGGATGCATTCAAGGACAAGAAAACGCAGGGGGTCATCCTGCGCATCAACAGCCCCGGCGGCAGCCCGGTGCAAGCCGGATACATCAATGATGAAATCCGCCGCCTGCGCGCCAAGTACCCGAAGATTCCGTTGTATGCGGTGGTGGAGGATATGTGCGCCTCCGGTGGCTATTATGTGGCGGCGGCGGCGGACAGGATTTTTGTGAACAAGGCCAGCATGGTGGGTTCCATCGGCGTGCTGATGGATGGTTTCGGTTTTACCGGCACCATGGAAAAACTCGGCGTGGAGCGTCGCCTGCTGACGGCGGGGGAAAACAAGGGCTTCATGGATCCGTTCTCGCCGATGAATCCGCACCACAAGGAACTGGTTAAACAGATGCTGGACGAAATTCACCAGCAGTTCATAGCCGTGGTGAAGCAGGGGCGCGGCAAGCGCCTGAAGGAAACGCCGGACACGTTCAGCGGCTTGTTCTGGACCGGGCAGAAGAGCATCGAGCTGGGCCTGGCGGACGAGATGGGCAGCGTGGAGAGCGTGGCGCGCGACGTGATCAAGGCCGAGGACATCGTGGACTTCACTACCCGCGAGGGTCTCGCCGACCGGCTGGCCAGGCGCTTCGGCGCTGGGGTGGCGAGCGCGCTACCGGGTTTCTTCATGCAGGCGAACGGGGTGAGTTTGCGCTGATGAGCGTGCGTCTCACTGAACTTTCGCACGGCGGCGGCTGCGGCTGCAAGATCGATCCCGCCGTGCTGCACAAGATGCTGGCCGCCTTGCCGCAAGCCGGGGTTCCCTTGGCGCAAGCCTTTCCCGACCTGCTGGTGGGCATCGAGAGCGGCGATGATGCGGCGGTGTACCGGCTGAACGATGAGCAGGCCATCGTCGCCACCACCGATTTTTTCATGCCCATTGTGGACGATGCGTTTGATTTTGGGCGCATCGCCGCCACCAACGCGCTGTCCGATGTGTATGCCATGGGCGGCAAACCTATCCTGGCGCTCGCCGTCGTCGGCATGCCGATCGACATCCTGCCGCTGGAAACCATACAGCAGATTCTGGCGGGCGGCGCGGCGGTGTGCGCGCAGGCGGGCATACCCGTGGCGGGCGGACATTCGATTGATGCGCCGGAGCCGATCTACGGGCTGGTTGCGCTCGGCGTGGTGCATCCGCAGCAGGTCAAGCGCAACAACCAGGCGCGCGACGGCGATGTGCTGATCCTCGCCAAGGGTCTGGGTGTGGGCATCCTGAGCGCGGCGCTGAAAAAACAGAAGCTGGATGCGGAAGGTTACGCCGAGCTGCTGCGCAGCACCACGCAACTGAATACCCCGGGAGGCTGGCTGGCGGGAATGGACTCAGTCCATGCCATGACCGATGTGACCGGCTTCGGCCTGCTCGGCCATCTGCTGGGAATATGCCGTGGTTCGCAACTGACTGCGGAAATCGGCTTTGCGCGCCTGCCGTTGTTGCACAGCGCGCGGCAACTGGCGCAGCAGGGCTTCGTCACCGGCGCATCCAGACAGAACTGGCAAAGCTATGGCGATGAAGTGGAGCTGGCGCCGAACCTGGCCGAGTGGCAGCGCAACCTGCTGACCGATCCGCAAACCAGCGGCGGCCTGCTGATTGCCTGTGGCAGCGATGCGGCGCAGGGCATCGTGCAGCGCCTGCATGATGAGGGATTCGCACACACGACAGCGATTGGTCGCCTGAATGCGGGCGCGGCGCGGGTGATTGTCAGCTGATGCAAGCGGCCGGGTTATGCGGGCATTTCTAGAAGTTCAGAGCTCGCCCAAATGCAAGACGCGAAAAAATTTTGCGAGCAGCCGCTATGCGGCTTGCCTGCTTACCCCACTTCGCTGCGCCGCATATGATGTGTATGTAAGCAAAAAAACGAAGTTTCAGTGTAGGGTAACCTTTAGGTTGGCCGGAACTAAAATTTTTTAGCAGCGCAGCATAACCAGCCACTTGGTTGCCGTTTTTTGGCAACTTAGTGTAATGGCTAGTAGCTCCATCAGTTGGAATGAAATCTGGATTTATAGAGATGCCCGTGAGCCCGAAGGCTGCATTCAAGTTTGCATTGCTGGCCACGCTGGCAATCAAGTTAGTCCTCGCCTGGATCATTCCCATGTCGGGCGACGAAGCCTATTTCGTCATCTGGGCGAAGCATCCGGATTTCGGCTATTACGACCATCCGCCGATGGCTGGCTGGCTGCTCCACTTGATGCTGCAACTGGGCAGTGCTGAAGTCATCCTGCGCCTCCCCGCCATCCTGCTTGCCACGCTGATCGGCATCGGCATTTATCAACTGCTCAAGCCGCACGACGAAACCAGGGCCGCGCTGGTCGCGATCCTGTTCCTGATTTCGCCGCTCAATATTCTGAATGTGCTGGTCACCACGGACACCATGCTCATCCTGTTCGTGTTTTTATCTGCGGCATCCCTGTTCAAGGCGCTGCAGGAAAACAGCCCGGCCTGGTATGGCTTGTCCGGCGTCCTTTTGGGCATGGCGTTCCTGTCGAAGTATTTTGCCGTGCTGCTGGGATTGGGCTATCTGGCCTATTTGATTTTCTCCGCCAGGAGCAGGCAAAAGACGCAGGGCTTCATCCTGCTGTTTCTGGCTGCCGTGCCGTTCGTATTGCTCAATCTGTACTGGAATTACACCCATTGCTGGGACAACGTCCTGTTCAATCTTTACAACCGGAACGAAGGCGAGCAGTTCTCCCTGGGTAAGGTCGCCATTTTTCTCGGCACCCAGGTCTACTTGATGACCCCGCCGGTCATCTACTACCTGTTCAAACACCGCGCGGAGCTCAGGCAAAAAATCAGGCGTGATCACTTCCTGTTGTTCGCATACCTGTTTCTGTTGCCGATGGCGGTATTCGCGCTGCTGTCGCCGGAAAAAGTCATCGGCCTGCACTGGGTGCTGGCGTTTTACCCCTTTCTCTATCTGTTGCTGTATCTGTTCCTGTCGCGCGAGGAGTTGCTCAAGGCGCTCAGGTTCATGGCGTGGTTCAGTGCCGCACACCTTGCGGCTATCGCCGTCATCGCCATCCTGCCGATGGAAACCTGGAAACAGAACAAGCTGTACGACGGCATCGTGTACATGTTCGAGAGCGATGCGATCGTCAAAGAAATCCGGCCCTATGAACAGCAGAATTTCCTGCTTGCTACGGACGGCTACACGCCAGCCGCCATCGTCTCCTACCACTACGGCAAGGATTTTTTCGTGTTCGGCGAAGGTTCACAGTTCGCGCGGCAGGATGACATCATCACCGACTTCCGCCCCTTCAACGGGCGCAATATCCTGATCCTGAAAAAATCGGCGCCCGACCCGGCGCAGTACGCGCCTTATTTCAAGAGCGTGGGGAGCAATCAGTTTACGTTGCGCGGCGTCACTTTTTATTTCGTGCTGGGTTACGGTTTCGATTACGCCAATTACAGAGAGCACGTGCTGAA
>JAGWMH010000314.1 GCA_028871775.1 Betaproteobacteria bacterium | reverse complement strand
AAATGGCCGCCACGCCCCGGTAGCTCAGTGGATAGAGCAACCCCCTCCTAAGGGGTAGGTCGGACGTTCGATTCGTCTTCGGGGCGCCAGAAATGTGAAGGGATTGGTCTATTGACCAATCCCTTCTTCGTTTAGTCACCAGTACAGGTAAAATAGCGTTTTATCCGCTTGGCCACCCATGACACCCGCTCAGAAAATTCTGCACGACGTATTCGGTTATCCGGCTTTCCGCGATGCGCAACAGGCTATCGTCGAGCACGTTGGCACGGGGGGCGATGCGCTGGTGCTGATGCCAACCGGCGGCGGCAAGTCGCTGTGCTACCAGATTCCTGCCTTGCTGCGGCGCGGCGTCGGTATTGTGGTGTCGCCGCTAATTGCGCTGATGCAAGACCAGGTGGACGCGCTCCGGCAGCTTGGCGTGAAGGCGGCTTTCCTCAATTCCAGCCTGGCCGCGGATGCAGCGCGCGAAGTATTCGGCAAATTGATGCGCGGCGAGCTGGATATTCTTTACGTTGCGCCGGAACGCCTGCTGACGCCCAGTTTTCTGAGCGCGCTGGAGCAACTGCAAGACGGGCCGGGACTGGCGCTGTTCGCCATTGACGAAGCGCACTGCGTATCGCAATGGGGGCACGACTTCCGCCCCGAGTACCGCGAATTGACAGTATTGCACGAGCGCTTTCCCGGGGTGCCGCGCATCGCACTCACCGCTACGGCGGATGCGCCGACGCGGCGCGAAATCGTGGAGCGGCTCGGGCTGGAGCAGGCGCGCCAGTTCGTCTCCAGCTTCGACCGCCCCAATATCCGTTATCGCGTGGCGCAGAAAAATAATGCGCGCCAGCAGTTGCAGGCATTTCTGGAGAGCGAACATCCGAACGATGCGGGCATCGTGTATTGCCTGTCGCGCAAGAAAGTGGAAGAAACCGCTGCCTGGCTGAAAGAGCGCGGCTGGGACGCGCTGCCCTATCACGCCGGAATGGACTCTTCCACGCGCACCATCCACCAGCAGCGCTTCCTGCGCGAAGAAGGCGTGGTGATGGTCGCTACCGTGGCGTTCGGCATGGGCATCGACAAACCCAACGTGCGCTTCGTCGCGCATCTCGACCTGCCCAAGAGCATGGAAGGCTATTATCAGGAAACCGGACGCGCCGGGCGCGACGGCCTGCCCACCAATGCCTGGCTGGCTTACG
The DNA here is from genome assembly GCA_028871775.1 of Betaproteobacteria bacterium. Taxonomy (GTDB): domain Bacteria; phylum Pseudomonadota; class Gammaproteobacteria; order Burkholderiales; family Gallionellaceae; genus CAITJF01. The sequence goes on along the minus strand of JAGWMH010000314.1, from coordinate 946 downwards.
GCCTGGGCGATGTGGTCTCCATGCGCCAACTGATCAACTCCTGCGATGCGCCCGAAGAGCGCAAGCGCGTGGAACGGCAAAAGCTCGATGCGCTGCTGGGCTATTGCGAATCCACCACCTGCCGCCATCAAACGCTGCTGCGTTATTTCGGTGAGGAACATCCGGGCAATTGCGGCGCATGCGACAACTGCCTGGAGCCGGTGGAAACCTGGGATGCCACCCAGCCTGCGCAGATGGCGCTGTCCTGCGTGTATCGCACCGGGCAACGCTTCGGCGCCGGCCACCTGGTTGACATCCTGCTGGGCAAAAGCACCGCGCAAATCGAAAAATTCCGCCACCAGCAACTCTCCACCTTCGCCATCGGCCAGGCGCTCACCGCCACACAATGGAGCGGCGTGTTCCGCCAGCTGGTGGCGGGCGGATACTTGGAGGCGGACATGGAAGCCTACGGCGGCCTGAAACTCACCGAAGCCGCGCGCCCCGTGCTGCGCGGCGAACAAACGGTATGGCTGCGGCGTGATGCCGAGCCAGTCAAACGCAAATCCAAACGTGCCAAGCGCGAGGGCAAGGCGCCCAAACCTTTTGCCGGCACCAAAGAAGAACGCTTATGGCTCGCCCTCAAGGCCAAACGCATGGAGCTTGCCCGCGAACAAGGCGTGCCTCCTTACGTCATTTTCCACGACAGCACCCTGCTGGAAATCATCAACCAACGCCCCGCCACCCTCACCGAATTAGGCCGTATCAGCGGTGTGGGGCAAGCCAAACTGGCACGCTACGGAGACGCATTCCTGAAAGTGCTGGAGGATACGGCGAACGATATTTAATCCTGAAGTTGTAGGAGCGGGCCATGCCCGCGAACCACATGATCGCGGACATGGCCCGCTCCTACCAAACTGCTCCCCACGAACGGCCTTATGATCCATCGCATGGATTCCTCCCCTCGCCG
>JAGWMH010000313.1 GCA_028871775.1 Betaproteobacteria bacterium | reverse complement strand
AACACTATCGAGCAAAGGGATTATCCAGTACTGCGGTCATCGTCATCCTGGCCCGGCGCATTGCACGCACCGCTTGGTCGATGTACACCTACAAAACCGAATTTGATCCTGGACGCCTTACGAAAAGCTTGACTTGAACCATAGAATCTTTTGGCACGCAGCCGAATGTCGATCTTAGAAATAACCTACCCCGAGTCAGCCGTCGGAGCTTTGCGTGCAGGAAAAAAGGCTGGATTGCCACGCTTCCTGCCGCGCTTTGCTCGCAGCTAAAGGCTTTTTGCAATGACAGCTTGAGTGAATAAATCTGCGCTTCCTCAGAGCACTTTCACTTGCATCAATTCCTGCCCATCCGGGTCGGTAACATGCACCGCACAGGCGATGCAGGGATCGAAGCTGTGGATGGTGCGCAGGATTTCGATCGGCTGTTTCACATCATGCAGCTGATGGCCTTTCAGGGCCGCCTCATACGGCCCCTGATTCCCCTGCGCATCGCGCGGGCCGGCGTTCCAGGTGCTGGGCACGATGGCTTGATAGTTGGCGATCTTCTGATCCTTGATGACGATCCAGTGCGCAAGCGCGCCGCGCGGCGCTTCCGTGACGCCCACTCCCTGCGCATGGCTTGGCCAGGTGGCAGGCTCCCACATTGATTCGTTGAAGGTGTGGACATCGCCCGCCTTGATGTTGGCGATCAATTGGTCATACCAGCCCTGCATCGCGTCGGCGACAATCTTGGTTTCCAGCGTGCGCGCGGCGGTACGCCCCAGGGTCGAATACAGCGCCGGCACCGGCAGATCGAGTTTCTTCAGGGTCATGCCGACCAGCTCTTTGGTCTGTTCATGCCCTGCTGCATACAGCATCAACACGCGCGCCAGCGGCCCAACTTCGACGGCTTTGCCTTTCCAGCGCGGCGACTTCAACCAGGAATAATCCTTGTCCACATCCAGTTGCTGATACGGCGGCTTCGGCCCGGTGTAGTCAAGCTTCGTTTCGCCCTTGTAGGGATGCAGGCCCTGCTCTTTGCCGACGGAATAATCGTACCAAGCGTGGCTGACGAATTCCTGTATCTCGCTTTCCGCATTGAGGTCTATGGGATGTATCTTGCTCAGGTCGCGATCCAGTATCACGCCGGAAGGGATCAGATAGGAGGACGGGTCGGACATGCCCTTGGCCGGGAAGTCGCCGTAGGTTAGGAAATTGCCGATGCCTTCGCCCTGCGCAAACCAGTCCTTGTAGAAGCCGGCGATGGCCAGCGTGTCCGGCACATAGACCTGGTCGACGAACTCGCGCATCAGGTTGATCACGTTCTGCACCGTTTGCAGCCCGACCACATTGACCGCCGTGCCGGAATTGCCGCCGCGATAATGCGGCCCCTTGCCGTGCCCGGGGTGGCTCGGATCGATGCTGATGGCGCATGGCACGCCGCCGACCAGGAAATTCGGATGCGGATTCTTGCCGCCGAAAACGGTGTGCAGTTTCACCACATCGCGTTGCCAGGCCAGCGCATCGAGATAGTGCGCCACGGCCATGAGGTTGGCTTCGGGCGGCAGCTTGTAGGCCGGATGCCCCCAGTAGCCGTTGGCGAAGATGCCCAACTGGCCGGCTTCGACAAAATTTTTCAGTTTCTTCTGCACATCGCTGAAATAGCCCGGCGACGATCTGGCATAGCCCGACAGGCTCTGCGCCAACGCCGAAGTGGCCTTGGGGTCGGCTTTCAGCGCCGAAACCACATCCACCCAGTCCAGCGCATGCAGGTGATAGAAGTGCATCACATGATCGTGGATGTATTGTGCGCCGATCATCAGGTTGCGGATCAGTTGCGCATTGCGCGGCACCTCGATGTTCAACGCGCTTTCGACGGCACGCACCGAGGCGATGCCATGCACCAGCGTGCATACGCCGCAGATGCGCTGTGCCAGCGCCCATGCCTCGCGCGGATCGCGCCCGCGCAGGATGATCTCGATTCCGCGCACCATAGTGCCGGCGGAGGAGGCACGGGTGATGCGGCCTTCAGCATCGGTCTCCGCTTCGATGCGCAGATGTCCTTCGATGCGTGTGACCGGATCGACGATGACGCGTCTGGTGGCTGGCTGGTTCATGATGCACTTTCCTCAACTATTGATGCCGTTTTTTGTAGGGTGGGCAAACAGTTTCATCGTTA
>JAGWMH010000032.1 GCA_028871775.1 Betaproteobacteria bacterium | reverse complement strand
AGCGGCGGCAAGGCGGCAAGCACCAAGGCAACATCTTGCGCCACCCGCGCCGCGCCATCCGTGTCTTCCGCAGCCACTACCCAGGAAACCGCAAAAATACTTTCGAACAGATCCCACAGCCCTTTCTGATAGCCTTTCAGAACTTCGGCGCTCTTGGGTTCCTTGCCGGTTTTTTCCAGGCCGTAGCGTATCTTTTCCAGCATAGTATCGGTCACCACATTGCGCGCAGTATCGAGGCGGATCAATAACAGCGTTGCGCGCAATTCGCCGCCGCGCTCTGATGAGGCGCGCACCATGTTCCGTTCCAGCGCCTTGCCGGTGGCGGAGGCGTAGATGCGCGCAATGGTGAAATAGGCCAAGCCTATCGACACCGGCCCGGTAAGGTTGATATAGGTGTTAGTGAAGTTGATGCTGGCGTAGGAAATGCCGACCAGGATGAATTGCGAAGCACCGAACAGGCGGTCTATCTTGCTGCGCCCGGCGCCGCTGTAGAACCCCCAGGCGGTAATCCATACGATGACCAGCGAGAGCAGCAGGTAAGCCACGCGTGCTTCGGGAAAACGCAGGTAGTCGCCATGCTTGAAGTTGTCCAGCGCGGTGGCGAGGATTTCCACGCCGGGGTGCATCTGGCTCAGCGGCGTGGGTTTGATGTCGAACAGGCTGGGCGCGGTGGAGCCGATGATGACGATCTTGTTCCGGAACTCGTCCTGCGGCCGCTTCTTCTCCTTGTTCGAGAAGTCGGTGTATACGTCGCTGAAGCTGAGGTAGCGGTAGGAAAACGGCGGGCCGCGCCAGTTGAGCAGGACGCGCTGCGCGGCGGGCTCGGGCCAGCCCAGCTCGCGCGTCACCCGCGCCGGCAATGACAGCAGCTTCCAGCCGTATTCGTTGCGGTACACCAGATACTGGCGCACGGTGCCGTCCACATCAGGATAGATGTTGTGCAACCCGAGGCGCCCGCCGTTGAGTGCCGCCTGGAAGTGCGGCAGCACCACGGCGATAGCGGTGTCCTGCTTCGCTTCGCCGGGCAGCGGCACTACGCCGGGTATCATGCTGGGCTTCACCTGGCTCAAGGCATCGCTCGCCGGGTCGAGGCGCAGCATGGGGAAGAACGTATTGTGCGTGGCGTCGATGGCGGCATCGAAGTAAGCATCGCTGTCCGGGTTGTACACGTCGGCATCGCTGAACAGGATGTCGAACACCACCGCCTTGGGTTGCTGTTTCTCGATCTGCTCGAGGAATTCGCCCATCACCTGGCGCGGCCACGGCCAGCGCCCGTAGTCCTTGGCCATCGCGGCCAGGCTGGCTTCGTTGATGTCGAGGATGACGATGTCGGGGTCGGGCTTGGGCACGATGATGCGGTAGCGCACCATCGCATCGAAAGCCGCCTGGCGCATCTCGGCGGTGACGTGCAGGAAAGCCGCATCGGCCACGGCGAACAGGGTGAACAGCGCCGCAAGATAGAGGTAGAAACTGTTTTTCCAGCGCCTGGCCAGCAGCTCGGAAAAGGCTGCAAAAGCCCGCCGCAAGCGGCTGACCAACAAGAGTCCCGGTTTCATCGCGCAAGCCACCTGTCATTAAAAGCAAGCCCGCTGATTCTACACTGTCGCGGAAGGCACGGCACACTCATGCGCCGGCAGAAAAAAGCAATTGTGCTATCCTTTCTGTATCCAATTGAAAAACAGGGCCGCAGGCCAAGAAAGCTTTGACTTGAGCCGCCTCATGGAGCGTATTGCAAGGACAATGACAGCCGAACAAATTGCGCAACTGGCGATCGAGACTGACGCGGCATCCGCTACGGCGGCGAGGCTGCGCTGTGCGGGGGCATGGGTGGTGCAGGGAATCGCACAACTCGAACGTCGGCTGGAGGCTCTTCCCCTGACCGGTGAGGGCAATGCGGTGATCGACGGCTCGGCGATATCCGCGCTGGATACTTCGGGCGCATGGCTGCTGCACCGGCTTATCCGGAAACTGGAGCAACGCGGACGCAGTGTCGAGATCAATGGATTGCGCCCGGAGTTCAGCACCTTGCTGAAGCTGGTTGCCTCCAGATCAACGGCAGCGGAAAGTCCGCTCCCGCCCACTCCCGGCCTGCTGGTGCGCATCGGACAACAGACCTGGCGCCACCTGCTCGAACTGTCCGGCATGCTTTCGTTTATCGGGGAATGCGCGATCATCCTGCTGCGTTCGCTCATGCAGCCGCGCCGCATCCGCTGGCGGGCCGTCCTCCACAATCTGCAGACCGCGGGGTTTGAAGCGCTGCCGATCACCGGATTGCTGTCATTCCTGATGGGAGTGGTGATCGCGTATCAGGGCGCAAGCCAGCTGGAACGCTTCGGCGCCAATGTGTTCATTGCCGATCTGGTGGGGCTTACCATGCTGCGCGAGCTTTCACCCCTGCTGACCGCCATCATCGTCGCCGGGCGGTCGGGCTCCGCCTATGCGGCGCAAATCGGCACCATGAAGATTACCGAGGAGATTGACGCACTGCGCACCATAGGCGTCAGGCCGCAGGAAGTCTTGGTTCTGCCCAAGATGCTGGCGCTGATCATCGCGTTACCCCTGCTCACGGTTTATACCGATGCAACCGGCGTCCTCGGCGGCATGATCATGGCGCGCGCCAAGCTCGGCGTCAGCTTTGATGTGTTCTTCGACCGCCTCGGTGACGCGGTCAGCCTGTCCTCTTTTCTGACCGGCATCTGCAAGGCGCCGGTATTTGCCGCAATCATCGCACTGGTCGGATGCCACCAGGGATTCCAGGTAACCGACAGCGCCGACAGCGTCGGGCGGCAGACGACAGTGAGCGTGGTGCAGTCCATATTCCTGGTGATCGTGGCAGACGCGCTGTTTTCCGTTGCCTTCAACTGGCTCAAGATATGAGCACCGTGGCGGAACAAACACGAGATACCGGCGCCGTCGTTGACATCCGCGGCCTGAATACCCGCTTCGGCAGGAATGTAGTGCATGACAACGTCAGCCTGAGTGTGCAGCCGGGGGAGATTTTCGCGCTGGTGGGCAGCAGCGGCTGCGGCAAATCCACGCTGCTGCGCACCATCATCATGCTGCTGCAGCCGGTATCGGGCTCGATCCGGGTGTTCGGCCAGGAAGTGCTGGGGCTGCGCGACGAAGAAGCGTTGCCGTTGCGCCGGCGCTGGGGGGTCATGTTCGAACGTGGCGCACTGTTCAGTTCTCTTACGGTGGCGGAGAATGTCGGCATGGTGCTGCGCGAACATACGCAGCTCAGCGCACGATTGATTACCGAGGTCGCCGCCATGAAAATCGCACTCACCGGGCTGCCCGCAGATGCGGGCGCCAAGTACCCGAGCGAGCTGAGCGGCGGGATGCGCAAACGCGCTGCATTGGCACGCGCCATCGCACTCGACCCTGAATTGCTGTTTCTCGACGAGCCGACCGCGGGACTCGACCCGCTGAGTGCGAGCGGCATAGACGAACTGGTGCGGAGCTTGCGCGATGCGCTCGGATTGACCATCATGATGGTGACGCACGACCTCGACCTGCTGTGGCGGGCGGCAGACCGCGTCGCGGTGCTGGGCGAGGGGCATATTCTGGGGATAGGCACCATGGAGGAGCTCTCCCGCCTGGATCATCCGATCATCAGGGAATATTTTTACGGGCCGCGCGGCCGCGCCGCGCGGGAACAGGCATGGAAGAAAAAGTAAATTTTGCCGTGGTTGGCATTTTCGTGTTGGTGTTGAGCATTGCACTCATCAGCGGCGTGCTGTGGCTGAGCAGCGGGGAATCCTATCGCAAGGTTTACGATGTCTACCAGACTTACATGAAGGAATCGGTAGCAGGACTGAGCCTCAATGCGTCGGTACGGTACCGCGGTGTCGAGGTTGGCCGCGTGCAAAAAATTGCGCTGGCTCCGGGCAATGTCGAGCAGGTGCAATTGACGCTCGACATCGAGCGCGGCACTCCGGTCAAGGTAGATACGGTGGCCATACTCCAGACCTATGGAATAACCGGCCTCGCCTTTGTCGAGTTGACGGGAGGCGGCCGCGATTCGCCCGTACTGAAGGCGCAGCCCGGCGAAAAATACCCGGTGATCAAAGCCGGGACTTCCCTGATGACACGGCTCGATTCCGCAATTACGGCCTTGCTTGCCAATCTCACCCGAACCAGCGATAGCCTCAATGCCCTGATGGATGAAGATAACCGGCGCGCATTCAAGAACACCCTGGCGGATATCAAGGTTCTGTCGCACACCCTTGCGGCGCGCTCGGCGGCAATTGACTCCAGCCTGGCCATGGCGGCGCGCACCATGGAAAACACCGCGCGCCTGACCGGTGAACTGCCGCAACTTTCCCAGCGCATACAACGCAGCGCGGACGCCTTCGACCGCATGGCAAACGAGCTTGCCCGTACCGGAGCAAGCGCCAGCAGCGCGCTCGATGACACCCGCGAGACGCTGCCGGAGGTGCGCCAACTGGTCATGGAATTGCGTGACCTGACAGCCTCGCTGCGGCGCTTCAGCGGCGAACTGGAGCAGAATCCGAGCGCGCTGGTGTATGGCAAGACCGCTGCGAAGCGCGGTCCCGGCGAATGATTCCATGGATTGGGCTATGATTATGAGGATACAACCCCTGGCGGCAACCTCACGGACAATGAACAAAAACAGGCATCAGCGCATACCCTGCCGGACGTTGTGTATCCTGGCGTTCTCCATGCTGCTGGCCGGCTGCACCGCCCTGCCGGCCCCGAAACCGGAGAATACTCACATCTACCTGCTCGATGCGCAACCGACCGCCAAAGCAGCGCAGGTAAGACGCGACCTGGTGCTGGCAGTCGCCATGCCGCACGCGCGGCCCGGCTTCGACACGCCGCAGATGGCTTACCTGCGGCAGCCCCATGAGCTGGAATACTTTGCGGTCAACCGCTGGGCAGATGCTCCGCCGCACATGATGTGGCCGCTGCTGGTACAGGCATTGGAGCAAACGGGAGGGTTCCGGGCCATCGTGCAGGCGCCGGGCGCTATTCCCGCCGATGTCAGGCTCGATGTTGAACTGATACGCCTGCAGCAGGACTTCGGGACAACGCCGAGCCGGGTACAACTCACGTTGCGGGCACAGCTGAGCGATGTGCGCAGCAAGCGGGTGCTCGGCGTGAAGCAGTTCGACGAGGTGCAAAATGCCGCCAGCGACGACGCATATGGCGGGGTCATCGCAGCGAACCAGGTAATGCAACGCGTGTTGAACCATCTGACCGATTTTTGCCTCGACGCGTCGGCCAGCCCATAGACTCGCCGCTTTCCAGCGTTGTGCTATAGAGTGTTGCATCCGGTTCCCATGCTTGGAGGTTAGCCATGGCCATTCAATCAGTTTGCGTGCTGGGCGGAACGGGCTTTGTCGGGCGGCATCTTGTCCGCCTGTTGTGCGAGCAAAAAGTGGCAGTGCATGTGCCAACCCGCAGCACCGGCAAGGCGCGGCAGGCATTGGCCTCATTGCCGGCGAAGGCCGTGCAGGCGGATGTACACGACGTTGCGCAACTTGCCAGACTGTTTGCAGGGATGGATGCGGTCATCAACCTGGTGGGCATTCTGCACGAGCAGGGCGGGCAGACATTCCAGCGTGTGCATGTCGAACTGCCGCGCAAGGTGATCGAGGCGGCAAGGGCTGCCGGTGTGGGGCGACTGCTGCACATGAGTGCGCTGAATGCCGCGCCGGATGGGCCGAGCGCCTATCTGCGCAGCAAAGGCGAGGCAGAGCAGCTGGTGCAGGCCAGCGGCCTGCAAGCCACGATCTTCCGTCCTTCGGTGATTTTCGGGGCGGAGGACAGCTTCCTGAACCTGTTTGCAAGGATGGCTAAGTGGACGCCGGTGCTGCCGCTGGCATGCGCCGACGCAAGATTCCAGCCGGTGTGGGTGGAAGATGTGGCGCGGGTTTACGTGCAAAGTTTGAACGACGCGGACAGCATCGGGCAGCGCTACGACCTGTGCGGGCCGCAAGTGTACCGTCTGCGTGAACTGGTAGCATTCGCCGCCGCGTGCCGCGGCCGGCACCCCTTGATTGTGCCGCTGCCCAGTCCCGTGGCCTACCTGCAGGCTGCCGCAATGGAATGGCTGCCGGTAAAGCTGATGACGCGCGATAACTTTTATTCCATGCAACAGGACAGCGTGTGCAAGTGCGCCTTTCCGTTTGGCATCACGCCTGCGCGCCTGGAAGACATTGCGCCGCAGTATCTGTCCTAGGGCTTGTCCGTAAATAATATGCCCACGATAGAAATCCCCGTCACCTCCCCCCGCCCCCGCCTGCGCACCTACCTTGCCGCAGGCTATGCGCTGCTCATCGTGTACGCCAGTCTGTCGCCGTTCACCGGCTGGCGGGAGCAGGGGCTGGAATTCTCCGCAGTGCTGGCCGCACCTCTGTTGCAGACTTATACGCTGTTCGATGCGGTGGTCAACCTGCTGGCTTACATACCTTTCGGACTGTTGCTCGGTCTGGAGCTGCGCGCGCGCTCCGGCGCAACATGGAGCGTGCTGCTTGCCACGCTGGCCGGGCTGGCGCTTTCCACCGCGATGGAATACACGCAGATGTATCTGCCCGTGCGCACCAGTTCCAATCTCGATCTGCTCACCAACAGCATCGGCGCGCTGTCGGGCGCGCTTCTGGCGGTAAGCATCGCGCCGCGCGCCTGGTTTGCGCTGCACCTTGCGGATTGGCGCACGCGCCTGTTTCATGCCGGGGCCGATGCGGATTTCGGCCTGGCACTGGTGGCGCTGTGGATATTCGCGCAGATCAACCCTTCGCTGCCGATGCTGGGCAACGTGTTCATCAGCGAAGCTGCACGCCCGCCTTTCACCGCTGTGCCGCACGAGCCGTTCGACTGGCTGGAGAGCGTGGCGGTATTGCTCAACCTGTTGATGAAGGGGGCGCTGCTGCTGACCTTGCTGCGCCAGCGCCGCAACGCGGTAGTCGTGCTGGTGCTGATCCTGTGCGCGGTGGCGCTGGCCAAATTCATTGCCGCCGCCGCGCTGCTCAAGTCGTGGGCTCTGCTGCTGTGGCTGAACGGTGAGGCGATGCTCGGCATTTTTGCCGGCATACTGCTGTTGGCTGCCGCCAGCCGGCTGCAGCATGCGTGGCTGACGAGGTTCGCCGCGCTGGTAACACTGGCTTGGCTGGCGGTGGCGCAATGGTTGCTGGACAGCGGCGCGCCTTCCACCGCCATGCGGCTGTATCAGTGGCATTACGGCCACCTGCTCAACTACAACGGCCTGTCGCAAACCGTGGCACTGGTATTTCCTTTTCTCATGCTCGGCTACCTATGGCGCATCAGGGAGCGGTGACCGAGGCGGTATAATCGCACATAGCGACATAAATCTACTGATGAAACTACTAGCCATCTGACTAAGTTGGCAAACTACGCCAACCAAGTCATTGGTTATGCGCGAACTGCCATCGGCGTCGCGCGGTGCTCGGCATCCTCATGTACTGATATGTACACTCCGGTGCCTGTGCTCCGTGCTCCCCCAATGACAGTTCGCTCGCTACGATTTCTGTTGCTATGTATAAACCCATTTTTTCGCGAGGTCTGGTATGAGTACTTTCCACAAACATGTTTTCTTTTGCACCAACCAGCGCACAGACGGCTCCGATTGCTGCGGCAACCACGGCGCGCAGAAGCTGCGCGATTACGCCAAGGACAAGGTAAAGGCGCTGGGGCTATCCACCGAAAAAAACCGCATCCGCATCAACACGGCAGGCTGCATGGATCACTGCGACGAAGCGCCGGTGCTGGTGATCTATCCGGAAGGAGCGTGGTACACCTACCGGAACGAGCGCGATATTGACGAAATTATCGAGGAGCACCTGAAGAACGGGCGGGTGGTGGAGCGCCTGAAAATTTAATGCCCGCGCTGCAAAAATTTTCTGCCATTGGCGGAGCGGGGCACCTCGAAGGCGTCGCCCACTTTCCCGACAGCGCGCCGCGCGCCGTTGCGGTGGTGGCGCATCCCCTGCCCACCATGGGCGGCACGATGGAAAACAAGGTCGTGACGACGCTGGCAAAAACTTTCGCGGAGCTGGGACTGGTCGCATTGCGCTTCAATTTTCGCGGCGTGGGGGCCAGCAGCGGCGCATTCGATGGAGGCCTCGGCGAGGTGGAGGATGTGCTGGCAGTGGTGCGCCATGCAAAACAGGAATATGGCGGCCTGCCGCTGGTCCTGTCCGGTTTTTCTTTCGGCGCTTATGTGCAGGCACGCGCCGCGCAACACTTGCACCCGCTTCCGCACAGGCTGGTACTGATCGCGCCGGCAGTGGGGCATTTTGCCATGCCGCCGGTGCCGCACAACACGCTGCTGGTGCATGGCGAACTGGACGAGGTAGTGCCGCTGGCCGATGTGCTGCAATGGGCGCGCCCGCAGCATCTGCCTGTCGTGGTGCTGCCGGGAGCCGGGCATTTCTTTCACGGGCGGCTGGGCCAGATCAAGCAGATCGTGCTGCATGAATTCAACGGACAGCGCATATGACCGCCGTGCTTTCCGCACAAAACCTGTACAAGTCATACGCCGGACAGGCAGTAGTGAACAACGTCAGCCTCGCCATCAACCGGGGCGAGTGCTTCGGCCTGCTCGGCCCCAACGGCGCGGGCAAGACCACCACGCTGCGCCTGCTGCTCGGCCTGATTGCGCCGGACAGCGGCGAGCTGAGCCTGCTCGGACGTGCCGTGCCGCAGCATGCCCGTGAGGCGCGGCTGCGTGTGGGTGTGGTGCCGCAGATTGACAACCTCGACCCGGATTTTTCCGTGGCGGAAAACCTGATGGTGTATGGACGCTACTTCGGCATGCACGATGCCGAGATCGAGGCGCGCATCCCCGCGCTGCTGGACTTCGCCAATCTCGCGCACAAGCGCGACGTAAAAATCCCCACGCTGTCCGGCGGCATGAAGCGCAGGCTGACGCTGGCGCGCGCGCTGGTGAACGACCCGGATGTCATCTTCCTCGACGAGCCGACCACCGGCCTTGACCCGCAGGCGCGCCACCTGATCTGGCAGCGTTTGCGCGAGCTGGCCGCACAGGGCAAGACCTTGCTGCTGACCACGCACTTCATGGACGAGGCCGAGCGCCTGTGCCACCGCCTCGCCATTCTCGACCAGGGGCGCATGATTGCGCAGGATTCGCCGCGCGCCCTGATCGCGCAGCACATCGAGCCGCAGGTGGTGGAAGTGTTCGGCGAGGGGGTGGCGCTGTGGGCGCAGGATCATGCGGCGCATTACGCGAAGCGCTTCGAGGTGACCGGCGAAACCGCATTCTGCTACGTGGACGACGCGCAGCCGCTGCTGGCGCATCTGCAGGGGCATGGCGGGCTGCGCTACCTGTATCGCCCGGCGAATCTGGAGGATGTGTTTTTGAAACTGACCGGACGGGAGTTGCGCGAATGACGATTACTTCCGTTTGCCCTGAGCTTGTCGAAGGGCAAATATTTAGTTATCGCGCTGCCGTTCATGGTTCGACAAGCTCACCACGAACGGTCCTCAGACTTGAGGCTGTTCAATGAAAACCGGCCATTACGCTTTGCCGCGCCTGAGCTTCAGGTTTATCCCGATCTGGCGGCGCCACTTTCTGGTGTGGAAGAAAGTCGCCGCCACCTCCATCATCGGCCATCTGGCTGACCCGATCATCTATTTGCTGGGGCTGGGCTACGGCCTCGGCAGCCTGCTGCCGGAACTGGGCGGCACTTCCTACATGGTGTTCCTCGCCGCCGGGACGGTGTGCTACGGCACCATGAACAGCGCCAGCTTCGAGGCGCTGTATTCCGGCTTCTCGCGCATGCACGAGCAGCGCACCTGGGATGCCATCCTCAACACGCCGGTCACGCTGGACGATGTCGTGCTGGCGGAAATCCTGTGGGCGGCGAGCAAAAGCCTGCTGTCCGGCGCAGCGGTGCTACTGGTGATCTGGCTACTGGGCCTGTCGCACTCGCCGCTGACCTTGTGGCTGATCCCGCTGGCGCTGCTGGTCGGGCTGTGCTTCGCCGCTATCGGCCTGATCATGACCGCGCTGGCGCCGAGCTACGATTTTTTCATGTACTACTTCACGCTGGTGATCACCCCCATGATGTTATTATGCGGCGTGTTTTTTCCGGTCACGCAACTGCCGCCAGTGTGGCAAACCGTGTCGGCCGTGCTGCCGCTGACGCATGCGGTGGACATCGCCAGACCCCTGATGAATGGAACGTTGCCGCCCGGCGTGTTGCTGCACGCCGGGGTGTTGTTTGGATATGCCGTAGCCGGGTTTTATGTGTCGATGGTGCTGTTCCGGCGGCGGTTGTCACAATAAGAATAGTTTGATGACCCTGAACATGCTTGGATTCGTACCTCACCCCATCCTACGGTTTAGCGGCTGTCTCAAAAAGGAATAGTCATGTTATGGGTTAAAGCTTTTCATATTATTTTCGTCACCAGCTGGTTCGCCGGCCTGTTCTACCTGCCGCGCATCTTCGTGAACCTGGCAATGGCCAGGGAAGATGCCGAACGCGAACGGTTGCTGCTGATGTCGCACAAGCTGTATCGTTTCGTAACCCCCATCGCGGCATTGGCGCTGCTGTTCGGCCTCTGGCTGTGGCTGGGTTACGGCATCACCGGCGTGTGGCTGCACATCAAGCTGCTGCTGGTGGTCATTCTGGTCGCCTACCATTTCTATTGCGGGCGCCTGCTCGCCCTGTTCAAGCAAGGGCGCAACACCCACAGCCATGTGTGGTACCGCTGGTTCAACGAGATCCCCGTTCTGCTGCTGATGGCGGTGGTAATCCTGGTCGTGGTCAAGCCGCTGTGAGCGAAGTCTTCTTCGCGCCCTGCCCGCGCGGCCTGGAAGCGGTGCTGGGCAACGAGCTGGCCGCGCTGGGCGCGCAGGAAGTGCGCACCACCGATGGCGGCGTGCATTTTTCCGGCAGCTGGTTGCTGGGCTACCGCGTCAACCTGCACAGCCGCATCGCCAGCCGCATATTGTGGCGCGTGGCGATGGCCGATTACCGCAGCGAGCAGGACATCTACGACACCGTGCATGCCCTGCCGTGGGGCGACTGGTTCGATGTGTCGCGCACCATCCGCGTCAATGTGGCGGCGATCAAGTGTCCGCTGAAAAGCCTGGATTTCGCCACGCTGAAAATCAAGGATGCGGTATGCGACAAGTTCCGCGCCCTCTGCGGCGAACGCCCCAGCGTGGACACCCATGCGCCGGACATCCGCATCCACGCCTTCCTCGAGCACAGCCGCATGACGCTGTATGTGGACACCTCCGGAGATGCGCTGTTCAAGCGCGGCGTGCGCCAGCACGCCAACATCGCACCGCTGCGCGAAAACCTGGCGGCAGGAATCTTGTCCCTGGCGGGATGGCAGCCGGGCACCCCGCTGCTCGACCCGATGTGCGGCAGCGGCACCTTTCTGATCGAGGCGGTGCAAATGTCGCTCAACATCGCGTCCGGAATCGGCCGCAGTTTTGCTTTCGAGAAACTGAAAAATTTCGATGCCGCCGCGTGGCAGAGGATTCGCGCCGAAGCGCAGGCCGCACAGAAGCCGGTGACGCCGCTGCCGATTTACGGCAGCGATCTATACGGCGATGAACTCAAGGCGGCGCGCCTCAACCTGGAGAATGCCGGACTGCTTGAAGCGGTATCGCTCAAGCAGGCCAACGTGCTGGAAGTATCGGCCCCGGCGGAACACGGCATACTGGTGGCGAACCTGCCCTACGGCGAACGCATGGGCGAACTGGATGAATTGGCCCAGCTATACCCGAAGCTGGGCGATGCGCTGAAGAAAAAATTCGGCGGCTGGACGGCTTACCTGCTTACCTCCGACAAAGCCATCCTGAAACTGATGCGCCTGTCCCCTTCCCGGCGCACCCCGTTGTTCAACGGCACCATCGAGTGCCGCCTGCTGGAATACAAGATCGTGGCGGGGAGCAATCGGCCGAGATGAGGCGGGGCTGTAAGGTGCGATGAAATTGCGCCCCACGCTGGGTAACGTTTGAATTACACAGCCGGCGCAAAGTTACTTTTCTCCTTGGGAATTT
>JAGWMH010000312.1 GCA_028871775.1 Betaproteobacteria bacterium | reverse complement strand
TGGCGATAGCAGCCGAGCAGGATGTGCTGGCCGTTGTCCAGTTGAGTATCGTTATGCCACACGCCGCGTGCGCGCCCGCCGAGCTGTTTGGCGCTCTCGAATACCGTGACCGGGATGCCCTGCGCGGACAGCGTGACAGCGGCAGCCATGCCCGCGTAACCGCCGCCGACAATACCCACATTCAATTCTTGAGCCACGTCTTGTAAGCCAGCCACAGCTTGCGCAGCGGGGTCAGCGAGATGCGCTCCTTCAGCACATGGCAGCCGCTGGCAAGAATTTCATCCAGCGTGGCGCGGTAGATCGCCGCCATGATGAGGCCGGTGCGTTGTGCCTTGCGGTCCGCGCCGGGCAATTGTTCGAACGCCTGCCGGTAGAAACGCTGTGCGCGTTCGATCTGGAACTGCATCAATTTATGGAAGCCGTCGCTTTCTTTCGCGTCGAGGATATCGCCGGTATGCACGCCAAACTGTTGCAGTTCGTCCAGCGGCAGGTAGATACGCCCGCGCCGCGCGTCCTCGCCCACGTCGCGGATGATGTTGGTGAGCTGGAAGGCGATGCCCAAATCGTGCGCGTACTTGAGCGTTTTGCGGTCGGTATAGCCGAAAATTTCTGCGGCCAGCAGCCCGACCACCGAGGCGACGCGGTAGCAGTACAGTTGCAGCGCCTTAAAGTCGGCATAGGTGTGCTGGGTGAGGTCCATCTCCATGCCGTCGATGATTTCGTGCAGCTGTTCCTGCGGCAGGTTGAATTGCCTGACCACCGGCACCAGCGCTTGGCATACCGGATGCTGCGGCGTGCCTTCGTAGACGGCCGCCACCTGCGTGCGCCACCAGGCCAGTGTGGTACGCGCGACGTTCTGGTCCGAGCATTCGTCGACTACATCGTCCACTTCGCGGCAGAAGGCATACAGCGCAGTGATGGCGCGGCGCTTGTCCGGCGGCAGGAACATGAAACTGTAGTAGAAACTGGAGCCGCTGACGGCAGCCTTGTCCTGACAATATTCGTCTGGAGTCATAAATTCTAAAAGGAGAAAGGTGCTGATTTTGCCAGCATGATAACCCAGTCGAAGGGGCGCAACACCGGGCGGTAGCGGAACATGTCGAACCGCGCGCTTTCCAGCTTGTCGAGTATGCGCAACCCGCCCGCGATGATCATGCGCATCTCCAGCCCGATGCGGCCGGTGAGGGTGCTGCCCAACGGTGCGCCGCTCTTCATCATGGCGCGCGCGCGCTGCACCTGGAATTGCATCAGTTCCCGCCAGGCCGCGTCCGCGCGGCCTTCGGCGATGTGTCCTTCGGTCACGCCGAAGCGCGCCATTTCATCCTGCGGCAGATAGATGCGCCCGATAGCGTAATCCTTTCCCACGTCCTGCCAGAAATTGATGATTTGCAGGCTGGTGCAGATCGCATCCGAGTAAGAAATGTTTTGCGGTGTGGCTTCCCCGTACAGATGCAGCAGCAACCTGCCCACCGGGTTGGCGGAGCGGCGGCAGTAATCCAGCGCCTCATCGAAATTGGCGTAGCGTTTTTGGGTTACGTCCTGCGAGAAAGCGTCGAGCAGGTCGTGGAACAATTGCAGCGGCAACTGGTATTGCGCAACGATGGCCGCCACGTCGTGGAACAGTGGCGTTTGCGGAGTGTTGCCGGCGGCGATGCGATTCAGCTCGGCGTGGAAATAATCCAGCTTGGCCAGGCGCTCCTCGTTTGAAATGTCGCCTTCATCGGCGAAGTCGTCGGCCTGGCGCGCGAAATGGTAGATAATTTCCACCGCCCGCCGCAGGCGCCTGGGCAACAGGATGGAAGCGACCGGAAAGTTTTCGTAGTGCTCAACGGACATCAGATCAGGTTTTCGCGGCGCAACAGGAATACATATTCGTCGCCTGCCGCCACATCCAGCCAGATGAACGGCAGGTCGAGATAGGCGGCTTCCAGTGCGGCGCGGTTGTGGCCGATTTCCACGATCAATGTGCCGCCCGGATTGAGGTGGACGGCGGCTTGCCTGAGGATGGTGCGCGTTGCGTCCAGCCCATCCGCGCCGCTGCCGAGAGCAAGTTGCGGTTCGTGGCGGTATTCCTGCGGCAGCGCGGCCATGGATGGCGCATCCACATAAGGGGGGTTGCTGATAATGAGGTCGTATCGCCTGCCCTTCAGCTTGGCAAACAGGTCGGATTC
>JAGWMH010000031.1 GCA_028871775.1 Betaproteobacteria bacterium | reverse complement strand
ATATGCTAGCAGAGATTACCGAAGATCAGTTGCCATGCGACACCGCACACCCACCCTCCACCGGCGCGACGTTGGCGCTGTTGCCGCGCGCCTTGTGTTCCTCGCGCAGCTTGAGCCAGTTCTTGCCTGCGATGAGCAGTCCAAGGCCGATGAATGCGCCGGGCGGCAGGATGGCGAGCAGGAAGCCTTGGTAATCGGGGATGACGTGGATGACCCAGTTTTTCGCGGCATCGCCCAAGGCGAGGTCTATGCCGGAGAGTAACGTTCCGCGCCCGATTATTTCGCGCATTCCGCCCAGCACGCCGAGTACGGCGGCGAGCCCCAGCCCCATGGCGAGGCCGTCCAAGGTGGAAGGCAGCACGGGATTCTTGGAGGCAAACGCTTCGACGCGCGCCAGCACGATGCAGTTGGTGACGATCAGCGGGATGAAAATGCCCAGCACCACATACAGGCCGTACATGTAGGCGTTCATGGCGTACTGCACCACGGTGACCAGCACCGCGATGATGAGGATGAACACCGGGATGCGGATTTCATTCGGCACATAACTGCGGATGGGTGCGATGGCCGCGCCGCTCATTGCCATCACGAAGGCGGTCGCCAGCCCCAGGCTGATGCCGTTCACCACCGAGTTGCTCACCGCCAGCAGCGGGCACAGGCCGAGCAACTGCACCACACCGGCGTTCTGTTTCCAGACGCCGTTGTGCAGGATTTCCTTGAACTGTTGGGTTTTCATTCCAAACCTCCATTAACGCCGTCATTCCCGCGAAGGCGGGAATGACGCAGTGGTTGTTTATTGGGCAATCCGGGTTCATTGCTTGGGGCAATCCGGGTTCATTGCTTGCTCTCCTGCTGCGAAAGCGGTTTGGCAGCCGCGAAAAGCTGGTCGCGGTTCTCTTCGTAATAGTGCAGTGTCTTGTGCACGGCCTTGACCACCGCGCGCGGCGTGATGGTGGCGCCCGCCATGTAGTCGAACTGGCCGCCGTCCTTCCTCACTTTCCAGTCGCCCTCTTCTTTATAGCGCGCATGCGATGCCCCGTCAAACAGGCTGATCCAGCGGTTTTTGGCGAACTCGATATAGTCGCCCAGCCCCGGCGTTTCCTTGTGCCGCACCACGCGCACGCCGGCCAGCGCGGCATCCTCGCGGATGGCGACGATCATTTCGATCTTGCCGCTGTAGCCGTCCGGCGCAACGGTTTCCAGCACCACTACCGACGGCTTGCCTTGCAGCCGCGCGCGGTAGGCGGTGGCGGGACGGTCGGTGCCGAGTTGTTTGCTGGCAGGGATGATCAGCGTGTCCTTGATGATGTCATTGTCGAACAGTGCAGGCGGCACGATTTGCATAATCAGCTTGAGCTTTTCATCTTCCACGCTTTTGATGATCCGGTCACGGGTCAGGTTGAAAGTGAAGGTCAATACGATGGTGCCGAGCACGGCGAAGACCAGCAGATTGAGCCCGGTTTGCAGCGAGGCTTTGACGGGCGCCGTGCTCACTTTGCACCCCTGTCTTTTTTCCCGAATACCGGCGGCTGGGTATGGGCATCAATCAGCGGCACACAGATATTCATCAACAGCGTGGCGAATGCCACGCCGTCCGGGAAGCCGCCGAACACGCGGATGACGTAGGTCAGGAAGCCCGCGCCTGCGGCGAAGATCAGCTTGCCCATGGGGGTGGTCGGCCCGGATATCGGGTCGGTCAGAATGAAGAACGCCCCCAGCATGGCCGCGCCCGCCGTCAGGTGGAACAGCGGTGCGACGTAATGGGCCTGGTCAACCAGGTGGAAGATGCCCGCCGTGACAAACAACGTGCCGAGGAAGGCCGCCGGGACGTGCCACGTGATGATGCGTTTGAACAGCAGATAAACACCGCCGAGGATGTAACCGAGCGCCACCACTTCGCTGCCCTTGCCCGCCAGCGCACCGTAGATCGGCATCCCCAGAATTTCTTTCAGCGGGCGGTCGAGCTGCAACTGGGTCTTCAGCGTATCCAGCGGCGTGGCCAGGGTAACGGCATCCAGCTTGATGCCGGACGGCAGGTGCCCGCCAAAAATGAAAGCCAGCTGGTCGGCGAAGCCCAACTCGGTCTGGCCCAAACCGTGCGGCGACAGCCAGTGTGTCATGTGTGACGGGAAGGAGATGATCAGCACCGCATAGCCGATCATTGACGGGTTGAACGGGTTGTTGCCCAGCCCCCCGTACAGGTGCTTGGCAACACTGATGGCGAACGCGGTGCCGACCACCACCAGCCACCACGGCGCCAGCGGGGGAATGGACAACGCCAGCAGCCAGGCGGTGACCAGTGCGCTGTTGTCGCCGAGGAACGGCTTGAGCGGGCGGTTGCGCAGCCTGAGCATGGCGGCTTCGGTAGCCAGCGCGGTGATGCTCGCCAGCGTGATCGAAACCAGGATGGCCGGGCCGTAATACCAGACGTACAGCGCAATGCCGGGCAGCAGCGCGAGCAACACCCTGAGCATGATCGCGGATACGGTATCGGGCTTGCTGATGAACGTGGATATCAACATGAGGTTATTCCTTGGGCCGCCCGGCATCAGGGTGCGCCATTTCGCGGGCCTTGGCGCGGCGCGCTTCGATCTCGGCGATTTCAGCCTGTTGCTGGGGTGTCAGGGCATCGATGTTTTTCGGTCTGGCTGTCGCGGCCTGTTCTCGCGCGCGTTCGGCGGCGGCCTGGATGTGCGACTGCGCACTGTTGTCCGGTGCTGCTTCCGGTGTGGCGGCTGGCTGTCTGGCAGCCATTTCCTTCTGCGCCAGTTTCTCGGCCCTCTCCTGTTTGTCGCGCTCGATGCGCGACTGGCGGAATTCATAGCGTTCGCGCGCCAGGTCGGCGGCGGTTTGCTCGTGTTCGAGCGCGCGGATTTCGCTCTTGGCGAAACGGTAATACTGCACCAGCGGGATGTGGCTGGGGCAGACATAATTGCATGCGCCGCACTCGATGCAGTCAAACAGGCTGTATTCCTGCGCTTTGCCGAAATTCTTGGACTGGGCAAACCAGAACAACTCCTGCGGTTGAAGGTCTGCGGGGCAAACATCGGCGCAGCGCGTGCAGCGGATGCAGGGCAGGGCGGGCGGCGGGGGCGGGAACAGCTTGTCCGAAGCGGCGATGATGCAGTTGGTGGCTTTCACCACCGAGACCTGCGCCGAAGGCAAGGGAACGCCCATCATCGGCCCGCCCATGATGTAGAGATTGGTATCGGGCAGAGGGTCTGCCAGCGCAACCAGTTCGTTCACCGGCGTGCCAATCAGCACTTCAAAATTCTGTGCATTGCGGACGTTGCCCGTCACTGTCACGATGCGTGACAGCATCGGCTCGCCGAACCGGAGCGCGCGGTAAATGCCCAGTGCGGTGGCGACATTGAAGCACTGCAAGCCTTTTTCTGTGGAACGCACCCCGGTTGCGACCTCTATGCCGGTGAGTATGCGCATCAGCTGCTTGGCGCCGCCGCTCGGGTAAATGGTAGGCACAACGATGACTTCCATTTTGTCATCGCTGGCGGCGGCAGCCTGCCGCATCGCGGCAATCGCTTCCGGCTTGTTGTCCTCGATGCCGATCAGCACTTCTTCGGCATCCAGCATGAAACGCATGATCTCCGCGCCGCGAATGATCTCCGTGGCGCGTTCGCGCATCAGCATGTCATCGCAGGTGATGTAGGGCTCGCATTCCGCGCCGTTCAGCACCAGCGATTTGATTTTGTGTTTGCCGCTGCGCAGTTTCTGGTCACTGGGGAATACCGCGCCACCCAGGCCCACCACGCCGGCCAGGCGCAGCGCGAGGCGCACGTCTGCGCTCGCGGCGGCACGGTAATCCATCCCGGTATGCGTTACCCATTCTTCTTTGCCATCCGGAATAAGGATGGCGCACAAGTCCGGCAGGCCGGAGGCGTGCGCGACGACTTCCATGCCTATCGAGGAAATGGTGCCGGAGGTGGAGGCATGCACCGCACTGGAAACGCCGTCCTCCGGCATGCCGATCAGTTGCCCTTTCAGCACGCGGTCCCCGGCTTTTACCAGCGGCCTGGCCATGTTGCCGACGTGCTGGTGAAACGGGATCACCAGCTTGCCGGGCAGCGGCGCGGGCGCAATCGGCGTGCGCGTGGACTGTGTTTTGTTGGTGGGCGGGTGCACCCCGCCATGAAACTGGTAGAGCGTTCTCATTTCACCGGCGCCAGTGGATAAACGGGGTATTTCCACTTCCAGGTGGTGATTTTTTCTTCGATCACCACCATGCTGATGCAATTCACCGGGCAAGGCGCGACGCACAACTCGCAGCCGGTGCATACCGGTGCAATGATGGTGTGCATCTGCTTCGCCGCCCCGGCGATGGCATCCACCGGGCAGGCCTGGGTGCACAGCGTGCAGCCGATGCAGAGGTTCTCGTCAATGAAGGCGACCGCTTTCGGTTTCTGGACGGTGCCGCCGCCGAAAGGCTTGAATTCCACGCCAAGCAGGTCCGCCAGCTTGCGGATGCCTTCCTCGCCGCCCGGCGGGCAGCGGTTGATGTCCGCCTCCCCGGCGGCAATCGCCTCGGCATAAGGCCTGCAGCCGGGGTAGCCGCACTGGCCGCACTGTATCTGCGGCAGGATGGCGTCAATCTTGTCGACCAGCGGATTGCCCTCGACCCTGAATTTGATCGCGGAAAAACCCAGCACCGCGCCAAGCACGAGAGCGATGCCGGACATCACAAGCAATGCGGTCAGCACGGCAATTTTTCCTGTGGAGCGATGAAGCGCGGAGGCATTATTTGACCAGCCCCGAGAACCCCATAAACGAAAGACTCATCAGTCCGCCCGTGACCATGGCGATGGCCGAGCCCTTGAAGATGCCCGGCACATCCGCGCCTTCCAGCCGTTCGCGGATGCCCGCGAACAGCACCATGACCAGCGTGAAACCGAGCGCGCCGCCGAAGCCGAAAAACAGCGACTCAATGAAATTGTGGTTGGCCTGCACGTTGAGCAGCGGGATGCCGAGCACCGCGCAGTTGGTGGTGATCAGCGGCAGGTAGATGCCCAGCACCTGATACAGCGCCGGGCTGGTTTTTTTCACCACCATTTCGGTGAACTGCACAATGCCCGCGATGACCACGATGAACGACAGCGTGGTGAGATATTCCAGTTCGGGGCCGAGCAGGTATTGGTGGATGAGGTAGCTGGCGCCGGAGGCCAGCGTCAGCACGAAGGTGGTGGCGGCGCCCATGCTGACGGCGGGGCCCAGTTTCTTGGAAACCCCCATGAACGGGCACAGCCCGAGGATCTTCACCATCACGATGTTGTTGACGAGCACCGTGCCGATCAGGATGAACAGGTAATTTGTCATGTCTTGCCGCCTGTGTGATGGCGCGGATTATCCCCTGTTTGCCATGCTGCTTCAACCATGCGCGGGTATGTGGGTATTCAGAAAATTCGGGTTGCGCGGATGGCCGCGCAGCAATCAAATTTCGATTTTCGTTCCCATTTCAATGACACGGTTAGCCGGAATTTTGAAGAAGTCCGCCGCATTCATGGCGTTTCTGGATAGCGCCAGAAACAATCGCTCGCGCCATTTGGCCATGCCGGGATTGGGGCTGGAAACAATCAGCGCACGGGAAATGAAGAACGAGGTGGACATCATGTCGAAGGGCAGCCCGCGCGTAGCGCACAGCTCCAGGGCAGCCGGAATATCAGGGGTGTCCATGAAGCCGTAAAAAACCCTCACCCAATAAAAGTTCTTGCCCATATCCTTGATCAGGAGCCGGTTACCCCTTGTGACATAAGGCTTGTCCTCGACCACTACGGTCAACAGTATGTTGCGTTCGTGCAGCACGTGATTGTGTTTGAGGTTATGCAGCATGGCCGAAGGCGCGCCCTCGCTCGCGGGGGTCAGGAATACCGCTGTGCCGTCCACTCGCGGCATGTCATCTATGCCGTCAATGATTGCCTGCATGGGCACCATCTGCCGCGCAATCTCGGCGAACAGCAACTCCCTTCCCCGTTTCCATGTGGTAAGCACAGCGAAAGACAGGGCCGCAATGCCGAGAGGAAACCAGCCGCCCTGCGGGATTTTGATGGCGTTGGCGGCAAAGTAGGTCATGTCCACGATCAACAGAACGGCAATCAGAGGTATGGCGATAACCATGGGCCAGCGCCACAGCATCACAATGACGAAGGCGATCAGCATGGTGGTTATCATCATGGTGCCGGTGACGGCGATGCCATAAGCCGCCGCCAGGTTGCTGGAACTCTGGAAGGCAAAAACCAGAAAAACCACCGCCAGATAAAGCGTCCAGTTGGTAAAGGGCACGTAAATCTGCCCTTGCGCCAGGTCGGATGTCTGCCTGATTTCCATGCGCGGCAGGAAGCCCATGTGCACAGACTGATTGGCTATCGAGAATGCGCCGGATATGACCGCTTGCGAGGCGATGACCGTTGCCGCGGTTGCCAGCAGCACCATCGGCACCAGTGCCCAGGCGGGAGCGAGCAGAAAAAACGGGTTTTCGATGGCTTGCGGATTGTGCAGCAGCAACGCGCCCTGGCCGAAATAATTCAGCACCAGCGCGGGCAGCACGAAAGAGAACCATGCGAAGCGGATCGGATATTTACCGAAGTGCCCCATGTCGGCATACAGGGCTTCCCCGCCGGTTATGGCAAGAACGATGGCGCCAAGCGCCAGGAATGCTATCCACGGGTCTGCGCTTAAAAAACGGACCGCATGGACGGGATTCAGGGCCCACAAAACCTGCGGGCTCTGTGCGATGGAGATGGCGCCAAATACAGCCAGGCAACAGAACCAGAAAATCATGATCGGGCCGAATGCCATGCCTACCATGCCGGTGCCGCGTTTCTGGATAAAGAATAAGCCCGTCAGGATAATAACGGTGGCGGGCAGTATGTAGCTGTTGAACTGGTGCGAAACCACATCCAGCCCCTCGACTGCCGACAGCACCGAGATCGCCGGAGTGATCATGCCGTCGCCATAAAACAGCGCGGCGGCAAACACACCGAGTGCGGTGACGAACCACTTCATCTTGGGGCGTTGCGCCGTCAGTTCATTCACCAGCGCCAGCAAGGCCAGCGATCCGCCTTCGCCATGGTTGTCCGCGCGCATGATGATGATGACATATTTGAGCGACACCAGCAGCATGATGGTCCAGAACATCACGGACAGCACGCCGAGGATATTGGCTTCCACCACGGGCAGCGGATGATGTCCGGCGAAGGTTTCTTTCAGGGCATACAGCGGGCTGGTGCCGATGTCGCCGAACACCACGCCAATTGCGCCAAGCACCAGGGTGGGCAACTTTTGTTTCGTTTGCGTACTGCTCATTTTCCTATCATTTTAGCGGAAGAATGGAGCGGCACTCTACGCCTGCATGGTTCCGAATGCAATTCTGGGTATCTTTAAACCTATTGCGCGATTGCACTGGATCGCCAGAGAAATCGGGCTCCTACAAGGCATGGTAATCTCTAACGAATTATTTGGGGTTAAATCATTGTTACTTACTCAGTATCTTCTTGGCTTCGTGCGTCATCGGCGAACAGCGGATACAGCATAGGCAACAACAGTAGGGTAAACAAAGTTCCGGTGACGATGCCTCCGACAATGACCACAGCAAAAGGGCGTTGCGTTTCCGATCCGATGCCATGCGATAAAGCTGCTGGCAACAAGCCTAGCCCAGCCATCAATGCGGTCATCAGAATCGGGCGCAAGCGCAGGATAGCTCCTTCCATCACAGCTTCCTGCAGGCTTTTACCCTTAAGCATGATTTCCATAAATTGCTCGACCATAATCACGCCGTTCTGCACAGAAATACCCGCAACCGCAATGAATCCAACCGCTGCTGACACGGATAGATGTAGCCCAGCCAAGCCAAGCCCGGCTAAGCCACCAATGATGGTGAAAGGCACCATCAATATCACCAGCAGTGCTTTCATCATGGAGCGGAAGGCCCAGAACAGCAGCACGAAAATCATCAGTACCGATAATGGGACGATGATTCTTAAGCGTGCCAGTGCACGTTGCTGATTTTCAAATTGACCACCCCAAGTTATGTTGTAACCAGGGGGAAGTACGACTTGCTTGGCGACTTGTTCCATCGCCTCGACCACAAAACTACCTTGGTCACGACCGAGCAGGTTCGCTTTTACCGCTACCATGCGCTCGCCACTTTCGCGGCCAATACGCCCGGCACCTTGTTTGATTTCCACCGTCGCGATTTCGCTCAACGGGATGGCGCCATTGCCACTTGGCAAATTGATGGGCAAATTGGCGACATCACCCACTGCATCACGGGACTTTTGAGCCAAGCGCAATGTGACATCAAAGCGTCGATCCCCTTCAAAAAATACATTCACGCCGTTACCGGCAAGAGAGGTCTGGATGGTACTGTTGACATCTGCAACGTTGATGCCGTAGCGTGACATCTGTTCGCGGTTCATCACTATATTCAGTTCGCTTTGACCGCCTATCTTGATTGCCGCGACATCGGCTGCGCCGCGTATGCTGCGTAATACAGTGGCGATCTGGTCGCTCTTGCCCTCGAGAATTTCTAAATCAGGCCCGAAGATTTTGACCGCGATTTCGCCCTTCACACCGGACAGTGCTTCTTCCAGATTATCCTCAATCACTTGCGAGAAATTGGTGGGCACGCCAGGAATGGCGTGAATCTTTTGCTCCATGCTGGTAATCAAGTCATCTTTGTTAGAAAAATGCCAGCTATCTTTTGGATTGAGATCAGCCATGATTTCCAGGTTGTTTACACCTTTCGGGTCAGTGCCGTCATCGGGTCGTCCAACCTGCGTCGCCACGTTATGTACCTCGGGATATGACTTGAGGATGGCACGCACCTGCTGTTCAATCTCCTTGGTCTTTTCCAGCGCAGTGGAGGGCGGCAGGGTAATTGTCAACCAGATATTACCCTCGTCTAGCTTAGGCAGGAATTCACTGCCGAGGCGCGGCGCGAGTAGCAAGGTAATCGCGAGTAATGCTGCGGAAACACCAACTATCAATGTGCGGCGTGATTTTGTCCAATCGAGCAGAAGGCGATAGTTTTCCTGTAAGGCGTGCATCCAGCCGCTGTGCTTTTCCGCTAGGTCGCCGTTCTTCATTGCGTAGCTGACTAGTACGGGCACTAAGGTGAGAGTCAGCAAAATTGCGCCAAGCAGTGCGAAGGTTAAGGTAAAGGCCATTGGTGAAAATATTTTTCCTTCCACGCGCTGAAAAGTAAAAATTGGCATGAAAGCGAGAATAATGATGGCTTTTGAAAACAGTATCGGGCGGCCTAATTCCAGCGCGGTATTTTTCAAGGTGTGGATGCGCCATGAGTAGTGGCCGTGTTGCGAAATCTGCTCGACATTGGCGAGAGCCAACTTGACCATCAAAGCTTCAACCAGCACCACGGCACTGTCGATGATAATGCCGAAATCCACACCGCCTAATGAAATCAGATTGGCAGATACGCCGCGCATATCCATCAGCACAAAGGCAAATAGCAGCGACAATGGAATCACCACTGCGACAGCCAGTGCGGCCTTCCAGTTGCGCAAAAAGATGATCAAAATAGCGACCACCAAAAAAGCACCGAGCAACAGGTTTTCGACCACAGTATGCACGGTATGTTTGACGAGATCGGTGCGGTCGTAATAGGGAACCAATTTGACGTTAGGCGGCAGCTTGTGGGAAATCTGCTTGATTTTCTCCTTGATGCCTGCAACTACCAAAGTGGCATTTTGCCCTTTGGTCATCTGCACAATGCCTTGCACAACATTGTCGTGTTCATTGAAGGCGACGATACCAGAGCGCGGACGTGGACCGATGGCGACTTCTGCCACATCGCTGACCAAGATGGGTCTGCCACCACGGGTGACGATGGCGACACGACCAATATCATCCAATTTTTGGAACAGGCCGATACCGCGTATCACTAGCGCCTCATCGCCGCGCCGCAATATACCTCCACCGCTATTGGCACTATTTGCCATCAAGGCTTGTGAAACTTGATCGATGGTGACATTGAACTTGCGCAGCAAATACGGGTTGATACTCACCTGATATTCTTTGATCACGCCACCAAAGCCGACTACATCGGCAACGCCAGGCACGGTGCGCAACGCCGGGCGTATTACCCAATCTTGCAAGGCGCGTACCTCGTGCAGAGGCATGCCGGCTGGGGTATCGAGCACGTAGCGATAGACTTCCCCGACCGCATTGCTCAGTGGCGCGATACCCGGCTGAAATCCTTGGGGAAGCGTGACGTTCTGCAATTTTTCCAGCACCTGTTGGCGAGCAAAATAGTCGTCGGTGTTATCGGAAAAAGTCAGCGTAACAATAGATAAGCCAGTGATGGAGACCGAGCGCAATTGTGTCATACGTGGCACGCTCATTTCGCGTTCAATGGGCAACGTGACACTGCGCTCGACTTCTGCTGGGGCTAAACCTGGTGCGAGCGTGATGATTTGTACTTGTACATCCTGGATGTCCGGGAAAGCTTCGATTGGCAGATTGATCCATGCGAACCAGCCGAAAATTACCAACACGATGGTGGCAGCGAGAACGAAGATTCGCTGTTGCAGCGCGAAGGTGATGAGTTTTTCGAGCATATTAATTCTCGCCGGACAGCCCTGAATTCAGCAATAATGCACCGCTGGTCACGACACGCTCCCCAGCACGCAGGCCCTCTTTCACATAACTGTTCTCGTGGCCTTGCATGGACAGCATAACCTTGCGGCGTTGCAACTCCCCGGGAGATATCTCCACAAAGACGAAGCTGGATACGCCCTGAGTGAACAGTGCGGAATTGGGAATTCGTGGCAGAGTGGATTTGCTATCGGCGCTAGGAGTGACGCGCGCGTACATCTCGGGTATCAGTTTATGTTTTGCATTATCTAATTCGCAGCGAACTTGAATTCGGCGCGTAAGCGGGTCAAGTGTTCCACCAATAACCGCAACCTTGCCAGAAATGATTTCATTGGGGTAGGCATCAACTTCAATGGAAACTGGCTGACCGACTCTTATTTTGCCAAGTTGTACTTCAGGCAGATCGACAATGGCCCACAAGTATTGTGGGTTGGTAATGACAAACAGCGGATTCGTTGCATCGGGCCTGACTTCGCTGCCAGCATTTACCTGACGTTCACTGATGGTGCCTGCAATGGGCGCGCGCAGTATGAATTGGCCTTCAGTAGTGGTTGTGTTGCTTGCTAAATTTTTCAGGCGGGCTTTGGCACGCAGTGCCTCGGCCTCAGCCTGGTGCCAATCGGCTTCGGCAGACTCAAGATCCTTGCGTGCCATCCCCTGAGTGTCGGACAGTTGCTTGGCACGCTCAAATGCCTGCTGCTTACGCAATAGATCAACATCGGCCTTGACGTTATCTGAAAATGCTTGTGCGTAGTCAGGTGAGTCCAGTTGCAGCAGCGGGTCTCCGGCCTTGACCAGATGGCCGGTATCGGCAAGGATTTTAACGATCCGCCCGGAAACCGGTGAATACACCCGTGCAGTATAATTATCATTATAGGTAATGCGCGCATTAAGTGGCTCCAACAATGGTTCTGGAAAAGCCTCTGCGGGTTTGATTTGCAAGTACGTCAACTGCGGCGCATTCGCATCAAAATGCAGGGTATCGGAAGCCATGCTGGCTGCGGGCTTTACCGTACTATTCGGTATGTCAACGGAGTGATATTTCTGCCAGGCCCAATAGCCTACTCCAGCCGTCAGTAGCAATGCGGTCAGCAACAAAACAACGTTTTTCCCCATTCTGATCATCTGGCCGATTCTCCTTGCGCCATGGTATGTGACTGTGTGGCGGGTAATTCAGTATCCTGCGTTGCTGTGACATCGGAACGATTCCACCAGCCACCTCCCAGAGCCTGGTAAAGTGCTGCCGTATCACCGAAGCGGTTTGTTTGTGCCTGCGCCAGGTTGATGGCAGACAGCAGATAGCTTTGCTCTGCTGCAAGCTGTGTCTGGTAATTGACATAGCCTAATTGATATTGCTTGCGGGTAAGATCGAGTGCAGTCTGCGCGGCTTGTGCGGCAGTGGCCGCCGCCTTGAGCGCCTTGGCGTCAGACTGGATGGTGTACAGCGTATCGGCGACATTTTGCAAAGCAGCAATCACGGTGCTGCGATACTGTGCCCCGGCCTGAATCAGTGCCT
>JAGWMH010000311.1 GCA_028871775.1 Betaproteobacteria bacterium | reverse complement strand
TGCAACAGTTTATCGAAGTCTTTGGGCGGGACATATTGCAGTACAGGTTTCTCCTCGTTGCCCAGGGTGATGTCCAGACCATGTTGCGGGTACAGCCAGTGGACTGCGCCGCTTTTCTTTTCCTTGATGCGTTGTGCCGGCTGGCCGAAACGCTTGCTGATAATCCCTTCTTCCAGACGAACCGATGGCATATAGGTCAGGCCGCTGATCGGCAGTGCGCGCACCCGGGCTACGTCATCCGGCGCCAGCGTGATTTTCTTGCCGCTGCCGGTGCCGCTCATGCGCAAGCCGCGCTCGTACATGCCTTGCAGCTCCGCATCTGGAACGGCGATGCTTGCGACGATTCTGGATTTCAGCCCGGCCAGGGTGACTTGCTCGAAGAACATCTCGGCGACCAGTTTCCCCTCCGGTGATTTGAACAGGCTGGATTTGGCCTCCTCCCGGAAGAGCTGCTCGGCCTCGTTGGTGGTGGTCTGCCCCAGTGTCAAACCGAAGATGCGTGTTGTGTCCGCCGTGGGGTGTTCGATGTGCCAGGGCAAACCGGTTTTTTCGATGGGCTTGCCCGGCATGAAGAACGAGCCCACGAAAATCAGAATCAAGAGGATGCCGACACCCCAGTACAGTTTTTGTTCTGTTTTCATTTTGGGGCGGATTGATTCATCCTGAATCCGGCAGTTACCACTCCACTCATTCTTCGCTACACTTTGCTGCGCAAGGTACTGATGGAACAACAAGCCATCCTATCAGGTAACAAAATACCATTGCCAAGTGGTTGGTTATCAGTTAATTGCATGGTGCCCCGAACACGAATCGAACGTGTGACCTACCCCTTAGGAGGGGGTCGCTCTATCCACTGAGCTACCGGGGCGTGCCGCGCATTCTAACGTAAAATGCCCGCGGTAATCCAAGACACAAAGGGGAAGTGACGATATATGAGACACAAACTGCCGCGCACGGTGGTGATACTCGGGCTGGTCAGTTTCTTCAACGACATGGCCTCCGAGATGGTCACCCCGTTCATTCCCATCCTCATCGCCACTGTGCTGGGCGCGGGGCCGGTGATACTCGGCCTGGTAGAAGGGGTGGCGGATGCGGCGGCGAGCTTCCTCAAGCTGTGGGCAGGCCGCTATTCCGATGCCGGGCGCGGGCGGCGCAAGCGCCTGACGGTGTCCGGTTACGCGCTGTCGAATCTGGCGCGTCCGCTGCTGGGGCTGGTGTCGAGCTGGGGCGCGCTGCTGCTGTTGCGCAGCATCGACCGCGTCGGCAAGGGCATGCGCAATGCGCCGCGCGATGCACTGCTGGCCGATGCGACCCATCCCTCGATGCATGGCCATGCCTATGGTTTCCAGCGCGCGCTGGACAATGCCGGCGCGATGAGCGGCAGCCTGCTGGCCATAGTTGCGCTGTCCTGGCTGGGGCTGTCTATCAGCGAGGTGATCCTGTGGTCTTTCATGCCGGGCATGGTAGTGATGGCGCTGCTGATCTGGGGTGTACAGGAACCGCCGCACCTGGAAGTGGAGGAGGAGAACCTGCATGCGCCGCTGGCCTGGTCGGCGCTGTCGCATCCCACGCGGCGTTATTTGCTGGTGCTGGTGCTGTTCACCTTTGCGCGCGCCTCGGAGAGTTTCATCCTGCTGCGCGGCAACGGGATGGGCATGAGCGTCGTGCAGCTGTTGCTGCTGTGGGCCACGCTGAACATCACCAAGGCGGCGACCTCGGCTTATGGCGGGCGCATGGCGGATGCCTTCGGCCTCGGCCATCTCACCATGCTGGGCTGGCTGGGTTATGGCTTGAGTTTCTTCGCCTTCAGCCAGGTGAGCCATGTTGACGCGTTGTGGATCAGCGTCGTCGCATACGGGCTGGTCACCGGCCTGAGCGAGGGCTCCGAGCGCGCGCTGATCAGCGTCTATGCCAACGAGAAAGAGCGCGGCACCGCGTTCGGCTGGTATCATCTCGCCGTTGGCTTGAGCGCCATCCCGGCCGGCGTGCTGTTCGGCGCAGTGTGGCACTACCGGGGGGCGGGCGCGGCCTTCCTGTTTGCCGGCAGCCTTGCGCTGGCCTGTGTGCTGTTGCTGCGGCTGTGTGGATTTGCCAAAGGCTGAAAAATTTTGTGGGAGCGGCCTCCTGGCCGCGATCAAGCTGATCGCGGCCAGGAGGCCGCTCCTACACACATCATTC
>JAGWMH010000030.1 GCA_028871775.1 Betaproteobacteria bacterium | reverse complement strand
AATCTCATGCTTGTCGCTGAGCATCCAGTTAATAATGCACCCTCAGTCAAGGTTACCCGAATTGGCATTGACGGGGATGTTACAGGGGAAAAAGTGATTCCAGGCGATCTGATGGCGTCTCATTCGACACCCTCTGACCCAAGTTTATATCTGTTTCCACGATTATTGATTCCAAAATTTGACGCATCAATTTCCTTGTGGACTCTTGACGGCGACCTTGCTAATGCAAAGAGATTAGTGGGAAAAGCTCAAGGTATTGGCACAGGAGTTTTCTATCGGTTGCCGGACGGGTCTTTGTTCCTCGTGGGATCAGAGTATGGGGAGGGGAATGCCGCCATGGCATGGGTAAGCGCTGACTTGAACAAACAAGAGACATATATTTTCAAACCAGAACATGCTTCCGTGATATGGGATGCAATTTCTACCGGCAAGCCCGGCGAATTTGTCACAGCCAGAAGATCCGCTATATCGAATCAAGACAAACGCCAAGGCGTCATGCTGACATTCGTGCAAGTCAAATAGATCGAATCAAGAGTGTCAGCGTCGCAATACTCCTACGCCGTCCCGCCCACCGTCAACCCGTCTATCCTCACCGTCGGCTGCCCCACGCCGACCGGCACGCTCTGCCCTTCCTTGCCGCAGGTGCCCACACCGGGATCGAGCGCCATATCGTTGCCGATCATGGAGACGCGGGTGAGCGCTTCCGGGCCGTTGCCGATCAGCGTTGCGCCTTTCACCGGGTAGGTGATCCTGCCGTCTTCGATCATGTAGGCTTCGGTGGTGGAGAACACGAACTTGCCGCTGGTGATGTCCACCTGCCCGCCGCCGAAATTGGCGGCATACAGCCCGTGCTTGACCGAGGCGATGATTTCCTCCCGGCTCCTATCGCCGCTGAGCATGGTGGTGTTGGTCATGCGCGGCATCGGCAGGTGCGCGTAGGATTCGCGCCGCGCGTTGCCGGTGACCGGCACATCCATCAGGCGCGCGTTCAGCGTGTCCTGCAAATAGCCCTTGAGGATGCCGTCCTCGATCAATACGGTGCGCTGCGTGGGATTGCCCTCGTCATCCATTTGCAGCGAGCCGCGCCGGTGGGCGATGGTGCCGTCATCCACCACCGTCACGCCTTTTGCGGCGACGCGCTCGCCGACGCGGCCGGAGAAAGCGGAACTGCCCTTGCGGTTGAAGTCGCCCTCCAGCCCGTGCCCCACCGCCTCATGCAGCAGGATGCCGGGCCAGCCGGAGCCCAGCACCACGGTCATGTTGCCCGCCGGGGCCGGCCTGGCATCCAGATTGATCACCGCCTGATGCACCGCGCTGGCGGCGTAGTCGCGCAACACTTCGTCGGTGAAATAATCGTAGCCGAAGCGCCCGCCGCCGCCAGCGGAGCCTTGCTCGCGGCGGCCGGCGCTTTCCACGATCACCTGCAAAGACAGGCGCACCAGCGGGCGGATGTCGGCATTCAGCAGGCCATCGCTGCGCGCCACCAGCACCACATCGTATTCGCCCGCCAGCCCCGCCATCACTTGCGTCACGCGCGGGTCGAGGGCGCGCGCGTAGCGTTCCAGCCGTTCCAGCAGCGCGACCTTGTCGGCTGCATTCAGGCTGGCGATGGGATCCTGCGGCAGGTACAGGCTGCGCTGTTTGCCTTTATGCAGCATCGGCACGGTCTGCGTTCCGCCCTGCCGCGCAATCGCGCGCGTGGCCAGCGCGGCATTCTCCAGTGCGGCGAGGCTGATGTCGTCGGAATAGGCGAAGGCAGTCTTCTCGCCGCTCACCGCGCGCACGCCCACGCCCTGGTCTATGCTGAAATTGCCGGACTTGACGATACCCTCTTCCAGCGACCAGCTTTCCGCGCGGCTGCTCTGGAAATACAGGTCGGCGTAATCCAGCCGGTGCGCCAGCATCTTGCCGAACACCTGCTGCAGGTGGCGCGCCTCCAACGCATGCGGTGCCAGCAGGGACTGTTGCGCGAGGTTAAACAAAGTATCTTTTTGCATTATCAATACCAGGGGAGTTCGTATGTTTTGTTACAGCAAGGTTGACTACTCAACACAGGGCAGGTTCCCCAACAAGCTGTTCCTCGATTAACAACTGCGCAGCGTGCGGTGCGACAAGGCCGGCAGACTGGCGCGCAAACTGGCCTGGTAGGACGGGTTCACTTCCGCAACCACCACCCCGGAGCCTCGCGGCAGGCGATCCAGCACCCGCCCCCACGGATCGACGATCATGCTGTTGCCGTGCGTCTCGCGGCCGCTGACGTGATATCCGCCCTGTGCAGCCGCCACCACATACGCCAGATTCTCGATGGCGCGGGCGCGCACCAGTACTTCCCAGTGCATCTTGCCGGTAGTTTCGGTGAAGGCGGAAGGCAGCACGATGATGTCCACATCATGCATGGCGCGGAACAGTTCGGGAAAACGCAAGTCGTAACACACCGCAAGGCCGATGCGGCCGAACGGGCTGTCCACCACCACCACCTGTTTGCCCGGTTCGATAGTCTTGGCCTCATGGTAGCGCTCGTTGCCGAGGTCGAGATTGAACAAATGAATCTTGTCGTAACGCGCCACCTGCGTACCGGTTTCGTCATACACCAGGCAGGTGTTGAGCACCTTGTCCGGTGTGCTGGCAGCCAGCGGGATGGAGCCGCCCACCAGCCAGATTTTGTGCCTGCGCGCGGTCTCGCTCAGGAAAGACTGGATCACGCCGCTGCCCGGCTGTTCGCGCACTGCCACCTTGTCCTGTTCGTTCATGCCCATGATGGCGAAAAATTCCGGCAGCACCACCAGGCGCGCGCCTTGCTCAGCGGCTTTGGCAATCAGGCGGCGCGCCTCGCTCAGGTTGCCCGCGACATTCGGCCCGGAAGCCATCTGCACGGCGGCAACCTTGAAAGCCCTGGATTGTGCGGCGATGCGTTGCTGGGTGGAGTTTACATCTGACATGTTCATGCTTTCCTATGGAATGCTTTATTTGTTGGTTGAACCATTGGCCGGCTGTCCCATTTTGACTACATTCGGATCAGCCCAGGTGCCTGTGACATTGTATTCAAACGACGCCAGCTTATCGAGCGGTTCGCGCAGAATCTTGTTCAGGATAAAAGCCCCGATACCCACTACCGGCCCGGCGGTAAACGCGCCCAGCAGCGATACGCTGTTTCCCACCGTGGGCAGGATGCGTATGCGCAGATTTTGCGTTTCACGGTCCAGGTCGACTTGCCCCAGCATGGTCACCTTGGCTGAGGAACCGTCTATCCTGAAATCATTGGTTGTCAGCACCCCCTGTTTGATCTGCGCCGTGCCGGTAATGCTGTCGAAGGCAAAGCCCTCGCTGAACACGTCGGTGAAGTCCAGCGTGATGTGCTTGGGCAGGGCTTGCAGGCTCAGGATACCGAGCAGCTTGCCGATGCCCGGGTCTATCTTCAGAAACTGTCCCTTGCCCGTATCCAGCTTGAGCGTGCCGTCCAGCGTGGCATAACTGAAATCCTCCGGCCCGCCCTGCCATGCAAACTCGCCTTCAAGTTTGCCGCTGCCATTCTTGACGCTGTTTGGATAACCGGAACGGGCGAGGATTTTCCCCGCATCGCTGATTTCCAGCTTGAGGTTGAACTGTGTCTGTGCCTTGCCGGCAGCCATGCTCCATTTTCCATCCGCGGTCAGCACCCCATCCGGATTGGTGATGTGCATGCGCTCCAGCAACCAGTCGCGCCCATGCTGCTGCGCCAGCAGTTCCAGACGGCCAAGCTGCTTGCCCTTCAGCGTCAAATCGTCCACCGTCAGGTCGAGCGCGGGAAACTCGATGCCCGCAGTGCTTTCATCGCCATTGCCTGAGGCGGCAGTTTTATGCACGACACCTTCTTTCTTGCCGCTTTCATCCTTCTCCAGCGACAGGTTCCTGAAACGTGCCGTCAGCTTGCCTTTGTCCTGCGGATGCCAGATCATCTTGCCGTTTATTTCTCCGGAAGCCAGTTGTGCGGAGAGCATGCCCTTGCGGCTGCGCGCATTGATGTGCAGATCAGTCGCCTTGTAGCCATAGACATCCAGATTCTGGATCAGCAGGTCGGCGCCTGCGATGCTGACCTTTGACGCACCACCGGATGCGCCAGCCAAGCCCACCCACCCTCCCAGCGACAGCTGCGGCACGGTGCCGGTGAGCCACACGCCATCCCTGTCCGGCCACTTGGCGTCACTGCCGAAATTCACTGTGCCGCGCTTGATGACCCATTCACCCCCCTCTTCGCGGCGCAACAATTTCGCGCCCAGCAGCTTGCCGTATTGCAGGGTAAGCACATCCTGTTGCGCGGTCACACTCTTCATTTCAAAACGCAACGGGATGGCTTCGCTTATGGTCTTGGCGAACGGCGCAGGCAAATCGGAACCCAGGCCGGCCAGATTTGAAATAACCAGCACCTCGG
The DNA here is from genome assembly GCA_028871775.1 of Betaproteobacteria bacterium. Classification (GTDB taxonomy): domain Bacteria; phylum Pseudomonadota; class Gammaproteobacteria; order Burkholderiales; family Gallionellaceae; genus CAITJF01. The sequence continues at coordinate 7,779 of JAGWMH010000030.1, read as the reverse complement.
TCAGTTTCTTCTGGACCGTGACCACCGCCCTCCATTCGCTGTCGCCATGCAGATAACGCAACAGCGGATGTGGCGCGCTCGTGCGCAGTGAGTCCAGATTGGTCTTGCCGCGCACCCTGGCTTTCACTGCCCCGTCTGCGCTGCTCTGCAGCGCCAGCGTGGCCGGGCCGCCGAAAATCTGCGCGCTGGCGTTCTGCGTGTGCATCGAGGATTCCGTGAACAGCAGTTCGCCGTTTGCCTTGTACAGGGTGGGTACCCCTTCGCCCAGGTTCACTTCATTGTCGGCAAAATGATAGCTGCCGGAAACAGCCACCTGTTTGCTGCCGCGCAGCGGAATATCCACCTGCAAATTAAGCTTGCCATTGCCGCGCGCCGTCATGTTATCGGTGAAGCCGTCAATGTAGCCTCGCACCGGGCTTTTCTGGATGAAGTCCAGGCAGCGCGCAGTTTCGCCTACCGCTTCGCCGCGCACTTGCAACAACAGGTCGGGGCTGGTCATGTCCGGCAACACCACGCTGACTTTCTGCAAACGCCCACCGGCCGTCATGGCGGCCGGTGCAGTCACCTCCAGCCGCTTGCCCTGTATCAGCAACTCGCCGGTGATGTTATCGATGCGCGGCCAGCCCCTGGCATATTCCAGCATTCCGCCCTTGATGCGTGCCTGTATCTGGAAGAGGCCTTTTCTGTTTTCGGTGAACGGAAAATCGTTCAGGTTCCCTTTCAGGCGCAGGCCGAATTCGTCGGCCTGCCCGTCAAGCAACGCGCCACGCAACCATGCGTGAGTTTCCTTGTCCAGCGCACCCAGCGGGATATAGCGGTCGGCATGGCCTACAGCGGCGCGCGTCAGATTAATGTTCAGGTCTATCAAGCCGGGGCTGTTCGGCAGGGTCTGGAAGCTGCCGAACACAGTTCCGGCGAGATCGCTGTTGGCGGCGGAAACGTTGCTGAATTTTACTTCCGTCCCCTGCTTGCCCACCCGCCAGTTGCCTTGCGCAGTGAGCGTATCGAACGCCAATGGCTCCGGCATGATTCGCGGCGCGTCTAGCGTCAGTTTGTGCGCATTCAGCATCAGCGTGCCGCCGGTGTCGCTGCCGTTTACTTCCCCGCTCAGCCCGCTAAAGCCGGGCAGATTGCCTGCGCGCCTCATGGATAGTTGGTCGAAATGCGCCTTGATATCGTAATGCTCCAGATTGTCCGCATTACCCTGCCACTTCGCTTTCAGCTGGGAGACCTGCCCTTGTGGCGCGAATTCGGCGAGCTGTTTTTTTAAATTGCGCTCCAGCGGCAGATAACCCGTCATGCCGACCAGGCTGGCCAAATCCAGCGTATTGGCACGCACCTCGCCACTGGCGGGTTGTTTTCCCTTGGCGGCGGCAAGCCGCAGGTAAAAATCGGTAGGCTGCAACAGCAGGCCATTATTCATTTGCAACGATAATTTGCGCGTGGAGATTTCAGACCACTGTGCTGTTTTCTGCCAGGCAGCACGCCCGCGCAGCGTGCGCAAATCAAGGGGCAGCAGGTCATCGGCCAGTTGTGCCAGCACATTTTTCAATGCGAGGTCGGCAGTCAACCTGGTAACCTTTCCTGCCTCGACATCCATCCAGCCGCGCAATGCGCCCACGCCGCGCTTGAAACCAGCCGGCAGGGGCAGCCATGTGCGCCATGCGCCCACATCGGCATAGTCAAGCTGGATGTATAACTGCCCACGCCATGCATTCAGGTCGCCAAATCCTTTGCCGTGAAAATCGCCGCGCACGTCAAGCTGCGCGGACAACTCCGTCTGAGGAAGCGCACGCAACGCAAAACGGTGGTGCGACCCGAAGCCCCCGATGAATCCGCTGTTCACGATGAGCAAGTTCACCCGATCAAATGCCAGAACCGGAGTGGCACGCTGCTCATCCTGCCAGGTGATGCGCGCATCGCGCACCACGATGCGCGCCTGATGCAGCAACCAATCCGCCAGATTTTTATCCGAAGTCTTGTCGGACAACACCACGCCGGCGATGTACAGCAGGCCTTGCGCATCGCGCTTGACCATCAGGTTCGGCCGGTCAAGCTCCACGCTGTGCAAGCGCACCTCGCCGGTCAGCAGAGTCATCCATGACACGACGCCATCCACACGTTCCAATGCCAGTGCGGTCTGCCCCTGCTTGTCCAGAATATGCACATCAGTAAGCAGCAAATGGGGGTGTATGCCGCTCCAATCTGCCTCTATCTTGCCGATGGAAACCGGCTGTCCGATGGCCCGGCTGGCAGAGACAGTGATAATGCCGTGATAACGCTCGATGTCCGGCAATATCCAGTAACGCAACCCCAGCAGCAAACCCCCTATGGCAATTATTAGCAGCACCGAACCAACCAGCGCAATACGGGATAAATGGCTGAGGCCGCGCCAGGCAAAGCGCAGGGAAGTTTTCAACATTTGACAGTAAGGCCCGCAGGCCATGCGAACAGACAAACCAAGGCAGGCATCCGGGATTTATAATGAGACATGATGAACGCGCATTCTAACCCGAAGACCACCCAGTGAACACCGCCATCACTCCCGCCGCCGCCGATTTTGACGCTGTTTTGCGGCGTGCACTGAACTGTAGCCGTTATGTGCAACGTCTGCTCGACAGCGATACCTCTGGCGAACTGCTGCCGTGGCTGCGCACGCATTACGCGCAACCGTGCAACGCTGCGGAAATGGAAGCATGGCTGGACGCCATGCCGATTACCGACGAAGACTCGCTGTCACGCGCGTTGCGCCGCCTGCGCAAGCATGTGATGCTCAAGTTGCTGGCTCGCGACCTGGGCGGCCTGGCCGACCTGAGCGAAGTGATGGCCTGCATGACGGCGCTGGCGGAGCTTGCCGTGCGGCGCGCGCAGGCTTTCGTCATGCAGTCGCTGGTTGCGCAATATGGCCAGCCGATGGGCGCCCTCAGCGGCATGCCGCAGGAGTTGCTGGTGATCGGCATGGGCAAACTGGGCGGCGGGGAACTCAATGTTTCCTCGGATATCGACCTGATTTTTGTCTATCCGGAAGACGGCGACAGCAACGGCTCGCGCAGCATCAGCAACCACGAATTCTTCTCCAAACTTGGCCGCCGCCTGATCAGCCTGATTCACGAGCCGACCGGGGAAGGCTATGTGTTCCGCGTCGACATGCGCCTGCGCCCCTACGGCGACAGCGGCCCGCTGGTGATGAGCCATGCGGCACTGGAGGAATATCTGGTTGCACAGGGGCGTGAATGGGAACGTTATGCCTGGATCAAGGCGCGCGTAATTTCCCCTGTTGGAAGCCATGCCGAGAAAGAACTCATGCAACTCACCCAGCCCTTCGTGTTCCGCAAATATCTCGACTTCGGCGCTTTCGCATCCATGCGCAAGCTGCACGCGCAAATCCGCCAGGAAGTGCAGCGGCGCGACCGGCTCAACAACATCAAGCTGGGGCCCGGCGGTATCCGCGAGATTGAGTTCATCGCCCAGGTATTCCAGTTGATACGCGGCGGGCGCGAAGTACAGCTGCGCACCCGCCCCACCCTGCAAGTGCTGCAACTCCTGCGCGAAGGCGGCCAGCTCACGCCGGAAACCGTGACGGGATTGAGTGCGGCTTATATTTTCCTGCGCAACCTAGAACATCGCCTGCAATACCTGGACGACCAGCAAACCCAGGACTTGCCGGGAAACTCCGGCGACCAGGCGCTGGTGGCGGCAGGCATGGGCTATCCGGATTACGGCGCCATGCTGGAACAACTGAACCGGCACCGCGCACTGGTGAGCGAGCAGTTCGCGCAGATTTTCAGCACCCAGGAAAACGCCGAGCCTGATGACACAGTGCAGGACAGCGCGCTGTGGCGCGAGAACATGCGCCTGGAAGAAGTGCGCGACAGCCTGGGAGAACTGGGCTATGCCGATGCCATGAATCTGGCCGAGCGGCTGCTGCATATCCGTGACAGCGGCCGCTACCGTCAGTTGCCGGAAACCAGCCGGCAACGCATGGACATGCTGATTCCGCAATTCATCGCGTTATGTGCCGCACCGCAGAACCGCGACCAGACCTTGCCGCGGGTCCTCAATCTGCTGGAAAGCATCAGCCGGCGCGCCTCCTATCTGGCCTTTCTGGCGGAATACCCGCAGGTGCTGCAACGCCTGGTGAGCATAGCCAGCGCCAGTGAATGGGCGTGCGACTACCTGATCCAGTACCCCATCCTGCTCGATGAACTGCTGAACGAGCGCGAAATTTACCGTGCGCCGGACTGGCCGGCGCTCGACATCGCGCTGCGGGAACAACTGGCGGGGTGCGCTGCTGATTTGGAGCGGCAAATGGACGTGCTGCGCCAATTCCAGCACAGCCAGACCTTTCACCTGCTGGCGATGGACTTGCAGGGCCTGTTGCCGCTGGAAAAATTGAGCGACCATCTCAGCGACCTGGCCGACCTGATCCTGCGCCATGTGCTGCAACTGTGCTGGCGCGATACGCGCAAGAAACACCAGGAACAGGCACAATTCGCTGTCATTGCCTACGGCAAACTGGGCGGGCGCGAGCTGGGTTATGCCTCCGATCTCGACCTGATCTTCCTGTACGACGATCCACATCCGGACGCGGCGGAAATCTACGCCCGGCTGGCCAGGAACATCAACACCATGCTGAGCAGCCACACTTCGTCCGGCCGCCTGTATGAAATCGATCTGCGGCTGCGCCCGAATGGCGCCAGCGGTTTGCTGGTCAGTTCAATCCCGGCGTTCGCGGAATACCAGCAGCAGCATGCCTGGGTGTGGGAACATCAGGCATTGACGCGCGCACGCTTCAGTGCCGGAGATGCACGCGTGGGCGAGCAGTTTGAAGCCATTCGCAAGGAAGTGCTGCGCAAGCCGCGTGACCACGATGCACTACGCCATGAAATCGTTGCGATGCGGCAGAAGATGCGCGATGAACACCCGGCCAGGAGCGGTTTGTTTGACATCAAGCATGACCGTGGCGGCATGGTGGATATCGAATTCCTGGTGCAATTCCTGGTGCTTGCCCATGCGAGTGCGCATCCGGAGCTGACAGCCAACAGCGGCAACCTGGCGCTGCTGAAATGCGCCGGCACACTGGGTTTGATTGATGCCCAACTGGCAGAGGAGGTATGCGGCATTTACCGCCGCCTGCGCGCCCTGCAACACAAGCTGCGCCTGAACAACCAGTCGCCAAGCCGCATCAACGCGGGAGAGATAGAAACCGCGCCGGTGCTGGCGCTATGGGGAATGCTGCTGGCGGCTTAATCATCCGCCGTATTCGGTATCTTCCCAATCAGCCGGTATGTGTCCATATCACCCTTTCCCTTGAGGTGGGTGATACCCGGCGGGTCGAACTGGTAATATTTGCGCAGGCGGTTGTAGGTGGTCTTGTCAACCTGGATGTGCCCTCCTGTCGCTTCATCGGTCAGGCGGCTGGCAATATTGACCGTGTCGCCCCACAAGTCGTAGATGATGCGCTTGGTACCTATTACTCCCGCCACAACCGGCCCGGTGGCAATACCGATATGGACAGCAAGATTATGCTTGACCAGTTCGGGATGGCTTGCAACGAACTCACGTATTTCCAAAGCCATGTCGGCAATATTTCTGACATAGTCCCGGTTATCGCATATGAGTCCGCCGACCACCATGTAGGCATCACCTATGGTCTTGATCTTCTCCAGGCTGTATCTCTCGGAGAAAGAGTCGAACCAGGAAAAAACCGTATTAAGCAAATCCACCATCTGCTCCGGCGACATCTCTTCGGTGAGTTGCGTAAAATTGACTATATCGGCAAACATCACCGTCACGTCTGCATAGCCGTCGGCAATCAAACCCGGTTTGCTCTTTAACCGTTGCGCAATATGATTCGGCAACACATTGCACAGCAATCGCTCCGATTTTTCCTGTTCCTCAACCAACTGCTTGTGTTGCCGACCAAGCTGGCTTTTCATCCTTTCAGATTCCAGCACGAAATAACGCAGCAGGAAATAGATGATGGAGGACATCGCGGCAAAGTTGAGCGCGAAGAACACCCCTATGGTCTTCAGCGGAATACCGGTATACAGCCCCGCCCCAAGAAAATAATCGAAAAAACCCGATACCACCGTCAGCACGATGTAGGCAATGAACCAGGGAATGGATTCACGCCAGCCAACCGCTACCACCGCCCCCAGCGGGGCGAGCAGCGCCCATAACATCGCGCCGCTCGAAGTCACGGAACTGCCCATGCTCCACTGCATGATGAAGGGCGCAAACAGGAACAGGCATAACTGGATGAATCGGAACATAACGAAATCGCGCGTCCGATGGTAATACACCAAGGATGTGACAGAAATCGCCTGGTAGGCCAATGGCACGTTGCTGGATAATTTCGTCCCCAACATCCAGTAGATCGCCAGCCAAAACGTGACCGCGAACGTCATGAAGGCGCAGGCGAAAATCAGCAAGCTCCTCTTTAGCTGTTCTTCCTGCTCATTTATTTCCCAGGTCGTTGCTTCTCCTGGCAAACCGGATAGCTCAGCCATCCTTATCCCCGTGGCAATATTCCATACAACAGATTCAAACCGGTCTTAACAACCGCACCCTCACTTAAACAATGATACATGAACCACAGGAAAAGAATTATGCCATTCGGCCTATACAATTTCACCGCTATGCTTCATAAACCGCGCAGAAGAAGCTAGAATCACGCCTTTCGCGATACTCATTTAAGGAACCCCAACCATGTCTATGGCTGACCGTGACGGTTTTATCTGGTATGACGGCAAACTCGTGCCCTGGCGCGATGCCACTACGCACGTGCTGACCCACACCTTGCACTATGGCATGGGTGTGTTCGAAGGCGTGCGCGCATACAAAACCAGCGGTGGCACCGCAATCTTCCGCCTCAAGGAGCACACCGATCGCCTGTTCAATTCGGCTTACATCTTCAAGATGAAAATGCCTTTCGACAAGGAAACCCTGATGGAAGCGCAACGCGAAGTGGTGCGCGCCAACAGGCTGGAATCCTGCTATATCCGCCCCGTCGTGTTCTTCGGTTCCGAAGCCATGGGCATCGCCGCCACCACGCTCTCGGTGCACGTCGCCGTCGCGGCCTGGCCGTGGGGCGCTTATCTCGGCGCGGAGGGCATGGAGAAAGGCATCCGCGTGAAGACCTCGAGCTTCACCCGCCACCATGTGAACATCAACATGTGCCGCTCCAAATCGGTCGGCACCTACACCAACTCCATCCTGGCGCATCAGGAAGTGGCGCACGATGGCTATGACGAGGCGCTGCTGCTGGATGTGGATGGCTATGTGGCAGAGGGCGCGGGCGAAAACATTTTCATCGTAAAGAAGGGCAAGCTGTATACGCCCGATCTGACCTCCTGCCTGGAAGGCATCACGCGCGACTCCATCCTCGCGCTGGCCGCCGACCTGGGCATTCCGCTGATCGAAAAACGCATCACGCGCGACGAGGTGTATTGCGCCGACGAAGCCTTCTTCACCGGCACCGCGGCGGAAGTAACACCGATCCGCGAACTGGACAACCGCACCATCGGCTGCGGTTCGCGCGGCCCTGTTACCCACCGCCTGCAAGCGCTATTCTTCGATTGCGTCAGCGGAAGAAATCCGCAGCACGCAGATTGGTTGGCACACGTTTAAGGAGAATTTTTATGCAAGCCGAACTCGCCACGCAGCACTACATCGAAGTCACCGCCGCCGACCTGCCGCTGCATTGCCCCACGCCCGGCATGAGCCTGTGGAATGCGCACCCGAGAGTGTTCATTCCGGTGGACAAACTGGGTGAGA
>JAGWMH010000310.1 GCA_028871775.1 Betaproteobacteria bacterium | reverse complement strand
CACTTTGGTATCAAGTTTCATTTGCGCAATCTTCAGCGAAGCCCACCTAGGTGCGGATATGTTGTGCGAATGAATTCGCACCTACACAATGCCAAATCAATAAACCGTATTCTCAGTTCTTGAAGTTGTAATGCTGCTCGCGGAACAATGCCAGACACGCATCCACCACTGCCGGATCGAAATGGATGTCGCGTTGCTTGCTGATTTCCGCCAGCGCAGCCTCAATCCCCAAGCCGGGGCGATAGGGGCGGTGCGCCGAAATCGCCTCGACCACGTCCGCCACGCTGAGGATGCGCGCTTCAAGAATAATCTGGTCACCCTTGAGTCCTTGTGGATAGCCCGAACCATCGAGCCGTTCATGGTGTTGCAGCACCATCTGCGCGATCGGCCAGGGAAAGCTGATACCTTTCAGAATGTCATGTCCAGCTTGGGAGTGAATCTTGATTAAACTGAATTCAATATCGGTGATTCTCCCAGGTTTGCTGAGTATTTCCGCCGGAATTTTGATTTTGCCCAAGTCATGCAACGTGCCGGCGAGATGGATGGCATGCACCTGTTCATCGGGCAGCCCCATTTGCATGGCGATCGCCACAGCCAGATCGGCCACTCTGGCCTGATGGCCGGCAGTATAAGGGCGCGCATTTCCACGAGGCTGGCCATCGCGCGCACCGTGTCTTCCAGACTGTCTTGTAGTTGCACCAGATGATGCTGGTTTTTCACCAGCGCAAGATCGCGTTCATGGCGGATATGCAGGCTACGCACCCCGAACGCCAGATCCCCGGCCATTTCTTCCAGCAAATCGATTTCGGCGGGGGTAAAGGCATTCGCTTCTCCGGCATACACATTGAGGATGCCGAATACCTTGTTGACGTTCTCATCCGTCAGCGGCAGCGCAATGCTGGCTGCAAAGTCGCGTTTCAGTGCTTCGTCGCGCCATGGCCGATAGAGCGGATCGCTGGCGATGTCCTGGCATACCTGCGTCTTGCCGCTGCAAATGGCACGGCCGCTCGGTCCCATGCCGCGCTCGGTTTCCGCCAAGGTAAGCTGCATGGTATCCAGATAGCCTTCGTCATGGCCGGCGCGCGCCATGATCTTGATCGACTTGTGTTCGTCGACCTGCTTATACCCCACCCAGGCCAGCCGGTAGCCCTTCTGCTCGACGATAGCATTGCACACCGTCTGCAACAGTTCGCTCTCGTCGGTGGCATGCACCAGGGTACGGTTCACCGCGCCCAGCGTGGCGAGCGCGCGGTTGGCATGCTGAGCGGCGGCTTCAGCCTGCTTGCGCTCGGTGATGTCGTTTGCAACTCCCTCGATGTAATCCTTGCTTTGAACGAGCCGGCCCGAGTATTGGAACCACCGGGCAATCCCGTCACTTCGTGTCAGACATGCTTCAAAGTTATCGAATCTGCCGTATTTTTGAATAGCACCTAATAACCTCTCCCGTGTCCCTGGATCCACATAGTGCTCAGAGGTAACGTATTTTTCAGTCGCTTCTTCGACGCTATCGAATCCGAACATTTTGGCCATAGCATCGTTCGCCATCATCAGTTTTCCGTCGCTTACCCTCGTCCTGTATAAACCTACTTGAGTATTCTCATAAATGCTCCGGTACTTTTCTTCACTCTCTTTGAGTGCTTCCTCCGCCTGCTTGCGCTCGGTGATGTCGCGAATCACGCTGAGAACCAGTTTGCGGCCGCCCGATTCGATGATGCGGGCGCTGATCTCGATCGGCATGGTGGAGCCATCCTTGCGGCGGTGCTCGGATTCGAAGATGCACTGGCCATTTTTCATCAGGTCTCTCATCCTGGACTCAATGAGTTTTTCATACTTCGGCGTATCGAGCACATGCAGGTTCATTCCCAGCAACTCGTCCCGCGTGTAGCCGCGCGTCTTCCAGGCAGCTTCATTCAGGTAAACGAAGCTCCCATCGAAATCAGCCACGAAGACCGAATCACTTGTGCTGTCCAGGAGCTGCGCCCTTAACCGCAATTCCTCTTCTGCCTGTTTGCGCTCGGTGATGTCCCTCGCGTAAGTTTAGGTGCATGATGTCAATCATGCCGAATATCTAGATAGATATAGCTATAGACAGGCAATGCCAAAAGATATAGGCTGTGTGTAGCAAGCCCGCACGGCGTCACTACCCTGCAAAAATTTTCGACAGGCAGGAATCTTTATGGGCTGCCAGGCGCGCTGGGAGCATT
>JAGWMH010000309.1 GCA_028871775.1 Betaproteobacteria bacterium | reverse complement strand
GACGCCTTAATGACCCATTATCGCCGCTCGCACGTCGGTTTCGTGTTTCAGTTCTACAACCTCATTCCCAGCCTTACTGCGCGCGAGAACGTCGCCCTGGTCACCGAGATCGCCGAGAACCCGATGACGCCGGAAGAAGCGCTGGCGCTGGTCGGGCTGGGTCAGCGCATGGATCATTTCCCGACCCAGATGTCGGGCGGCGAGCAGCAGCGCGTGGCGATCGCGCGCGCGGTGGCCAAGCGCCCGCAGGTGCTGTTGTGTGACGAACCGACCGGCGCGCTCGACGCTCAGACCGGCGTGATGGTGCTGGATGTGCTCGCGCGGGTGAATCGGGAGCTGGGAACGACCACGGTGGTGATCACCCACAATGCAGTGATCGCGGCGATGGCCGATCGCGTGGTGTATTTCGGCGATGGACTGGTGGCGCGTGTCGAGCGCAATGCCTACAGGAAGCCAGCCTCGGAGCTGCACTGGTGAAAGCACTCGACCGCAAACTCTGGCGTGACCTGTGGCACATGAAGAGCCAGGCGCTGGCCATCGCCCTGGTGGTGATGTGCGGTGTCGGCACCTACATCATGTTCCTCACCACGCTGGGGGCGCTGCGTGCGACTCAGGACAGCTATTACCGCGACTACCGCTTCGCCGAGGTGTTCGTCACCCTGAAGCGCGCGCCGGAGTCGCTGCGCCAGCGCGTGCAGGCCATCGCCGGCGTGGATCAGGTGGAGACGCGGGTGATGGCGCAGGTGCGCCTCGACATGCCGGCATTCGCCGAGCCGGTGACGGCCCTGATGGTGTCGGTATCCGACAGCGGCCGTCACGGCCTGAATGCGCTGCATCTGCGCGAGGGGCGGCTGCCGGCGCAGGAGCGGCCGGACGAGGTGGTGGTGAGCACGCCGTTTGCTCAGGCGCACAAGCTGCAACCGGGCGACCAATTTTATGCCATCCTCAATGGGCGGCGTCAGGCGCTGACCCTGGTGGGCACCGCGTTGTCGCCGGAGTTCATCCAGCAGATGCGCCCCGGCTCGGCATTTCCCGATTACAAGCGCTACGGCGTGATGTGGATGGAACGCCGCGCCCTCGGCCAGGCCTACGACCTGCAAGACGCATTCAACGATATGGCCCTGAGCCTGCGTCCGGGTGCCGATAGCCAATACGTCATCGATAGCGTCGATGAGTTGCTCAAGCCCTATGGCGGTCTGGGCGCCTACATGCGCAAGGACCAGCGCTCGCACCGATTCCTGAGCCAGGAGTTAACGCAGCTCGGTACCCTGGCGAGCCTGTTTCCTGCCATGTTCATGGGCATCGCCGCCTTCCTGCTCAACGTGGTGATCGGGCGGCTGGTGGCGATGCAGCGCGAGCAAATCGCCACGCTCAAGGCCTTTGGTTACAGCAATCTCGCAGTGCTGTGGCATTACCTCAAGATGGTCTCGGTGATCGTCGTCCTGGGCATTGTCAGTGGTACCGCGCTGGGTGTGTGGTTGGGCAAGGTGCTTTCCGGCATATACATGGAGTTTTATCATTTCCCCTATCTGAAATTCAGCCTGCAACCCGGCACCGTGGTGGTGGCTGCGCTGGCCAGCCTGCTGGCGGCCGTGATGGGGGCGGTGTTTGCGGTATGGCGCGCCGCCACCTTGCGCCCGGCGCAGGCGATGCGCCCGGAGCCACCTGCCAGCTATCGCGAGACCTGGGTGGAGAAACTGGGCCTCAAACGCTGGCTGTCGCAACCCGCGCGCATGATCATCCGCCACATCCAGCGCCGCGCGCTGAAGTCCATGATCACCCTGCTGGGCATTGCAATGGCGTGCGGCATCATCCTCACCGGCCTGTTCCAGCGTGACACGGTCAGCTACATGGTGAACATCCAGTTCGGCATGGCCCAGCGCGAGGATCTGTCGGTGACCTTCACCGATCCCACTGCCTACCGTGTACGGTTTGACCTGCTCGGCCTGCCGGGGGTGCAGCACGTGGAGGTATTCCGTGCCGTACCGGTGCGGCTGCGTCATGGCCATCGCAGTTATCGCACCGGCATACGCGGCGTCGAGCCGGGCGGCGACATCCAGCGTTTGCTCGACGCCGACCTGCGTCCGGTGGCCTTGCCTTCCGATGGCATTCTGCTCACCGACTTTCTCGCAAGGATGCTTGATCTCCGAGTCGGCGACCGCGTGGTGGTGGAGGTGCTGGAAGGCAACCGGCCCGTGCGCGAAGCCAC
>JAGWMH010000029.1 GCA_028871775.1 Betaproteobacteria bacterium | reverse complement strand
GCAGGTCGTTGAGCGAGTCGGCATTCTTCAGCGCTTCCTCGTAACTGATCTTGTCTGTTTCGTACAGCTCGAACAGCGCCTGGTCGAAGGTCTGCATGCCGATCTCGCGCGACTTTGACATGACTTCCTTGATTCCGTGCACCTCGCCCTTGAAGATCAGGTCGGCGACCAGCGGCGAATTGAGCATGATTTCAAACGCTGCCGCGCGGCCGGCCCCGCTCTTGTTCGGGATCAGGCGCTGCGAAATGAGCGCCTTGGTGTTAAGCGACAGGTCCATCAGCAACTGCGCGCGGCGTTCCTCCGGAAAGAAGTTGATGATGCGGTCGAGCGCCTGGTTGGCGCTGTTGGCGTGCAGGGTGGCCAGGCACAGGTGGCCGGTTTCGGCGAACGCCACGGCATGCTCCATGGTTTCGCGATCGCGGATCTCGCCGATGAGAATGACATCCGGCGCCTGGCGCAGGGTGTTCTTCAGCGCGGCTTCCCATGAATCGGTGTCCACCCCGACCTCGCGGTGGGTGACGATGCAGTTGATGTGTTCATGCACATACTCCACCGGGTCCTCGATGGTGATGATGTGGCCATAACTGTTCTTGTTGCGGTAGCCCAGCATGGCTGCCAGTGTGGTGGATTTGCCGGAGCCGGTGCCGCCGACCAGGATGGCCAGCCCGCGCTTGGTCATTACCACATCCTTCAGTACGGGCGGCAGCCCCATCTCGTCGAAGTCCGGTATCTTGGTGGTAATGGTGCGCAGCACCATGCCGACGCGCTGCTGCTGCATGAACACGTTGACGCGGAAGCGGCCGATGCCGGGCGGGCTGATGGCGAAGTTGCATTCATGCGTGGCCTCGAATGCGGCGGCCTGCTTGTCGTTCATGATGCTGCGCGCCAGTTCCTGGGTATGCTGCGCAGTCAGCGCCTGCGGGGAAACCGCCGTCATCTTGCCATCCACCTTGAACGCGGGCGGGAAACCGGTGGTGATGAACATGTCCGACGCCTTCTTGCTGAGCATGCCGCGCAGCAAATTGTGTATCAGTTCGGTAGCCTGTGCTCTTTCCATAATAGACTCCCTTTAGTCCGGAATTGATTAGTTGCCCGGGAATAAATCCTTGTTCGATGCCTTGCTGCGCGCTTCCGCGGCAGAAACAGTACCGGCCTTGACCAGATTTTGCAGGCACTGATCCAGTGTCTGCATCCCGATGTTGCCGCCGGTCTGGATGGCGGAGTACATCTGCGGCACTTTGGCTTCGCGGATCAGGTTGCGGATGGCAGGGGTGCAGATCATGATTTCATGGGCTGCCACACGGCCTGCACCATCCTTGGTCTTGAGCAGGGTCTGCGAGATCACTGCGCGCAGCGACTCCGACAGCATGGCGCGCACCATTTCCTTTTCGTCGGCGGGGAACACGTCGATGATACGGTCTATGGTTTTGGCCGCCGAACTGGTGTGCAGTGTGCCGAACACCAGGTGCCCGGTTTCCGCCGCGGACATCGCCAGACGTATGGTTTCCAGATCGCGCATTTCGCCCACCAGGATGATGTCCGGGTCTTCGCGCAGGGCGCTGCGCAAGGCATTCTGGAACGACAGGGTATGCGGGCCGACTTCGCGCTGGTTGATCAGGCACTTCTTGCTCTCGTGCACGAATTCGATGGGGTCTTCCACCGTCAGGATGTGGCCCATCTCATTTTCGTTGCGGTGGTTGATCATCGCCGCCAGCGTGGTGGATTTACCGGAGCCGGTAGGCCCCGTCACCAGCACCATGCCGCGCGGGAAATCAGAGATGGACTCGAAAATTTTCGGGCACTTCAGGTCTTCCAGCGACATGATCTTGGACGGGATGGTGCGCATCACCGCGCCCGCACCGCGGTTATGCACAAAGGCGTTGACGCGGAAACGCGCGAGCCCCGGAACCTCAAAGGAGAAGTCGATCTCCTTGTTCTCCTCGTACACCTTGCGTTGCCCGTCGTTCATGATGTCATACACCAGGGCGTGCACTTCCTTGTGTTCCATCGCCGGCAGGTTGATCCTGCGCACATCGCCATGCACGCGGATCATCGGCGGCAAGCCGGCGGAAAGATGCAGGTCGGACGCCTTGTTTTTGACGCCAAAGGCAAGCAGTTCGGTAATATCCATTATAATCCTCGCAGGTTCGCAGGCCGCGCAGTGACGCGGCTGCGTAGTATGGCCAACAACGCGCCGATTATGACCGCAATTGCTTCCAACTTGCAAGCCATTCACCGTGCCATCGCACTGGCTGCACGCACGGCGCAGCGGCGCGCGGAAGATGTTGCGCTGCTGGCGGTGAGCAAGACCTTTCCCGCCGCCGCTGTGCGCAAGGCGTACCAGGCAGGGCAGCGCGCCTTCGGCGAGAGCTATGTGCAGGAAGCGCTGGGCAAGATCGAAGCGCTGCGCGACTTGCCACTGGAGTGGCATTTTATCGGGCCGATCCAGAGCAACAAGACGCGCGCCATTGCGGAAAATTTTGCCTGGGTGCACAGCGTGGACAGACTGAAAATTGCCGAGCGCCTGTCCGCACAGCGCCCGCAGAATTTGCCTTCGCTCAACGTGTGCATACAAGTGAACGTGAGCGGCGAAGGCAGCAAAGGCGGCGTGGCTCCCGATGAGGCGGTTGAATTGGCGCAGGCAGTGGCGCGCCTGCCGCATCTCAGGCTGCGCGGGTTGATGGCCATTCCCGCGCCGGCGCAAAGAACAGATGCGCAGCGCAAACCGTTCGCCCAGCTGCGCGGACTCATGCGGCAGCTTAACGCGCAGGGATTGAAACTCGACACCCTGTCCATGGGCATGTCGGATGACCTTGAAGCGGCGGTACTGGAAGGGGCGACCATCGTGCGCGTTGGCACGGCGATTTTTGGTGAACGGCAAAAACTATAGCCACAGAGTACACAGAAATCACAGAGGAGCTTTGGCTGCGACTAACCTGAAGGTTTGCTTTACATAGCCAATCGGCTAAGCTGGCAAAGCCAGCCAAACCGCTGGTTAGCCTCCGCTGCAACAAACCGTTACACGGTTTGTTGTCTCTGTGTCCTCTGTGCTCTCTGTGGCTGAATTTAAGGGTTTAAATATGAACATTACATTCATCGGCGGCGGCAACATGGCGACTGCGCTCATCGGCGGCCTGCTCAAGCGTGACTTTACGGCGGCGCAACTGCGCGTGGTGGAAATCAATGCCGGCAACCGCGCTCGGCTGCAGGATGAATTCGGCGTGCAGGCCACGGCGGAGCTGGCTGCCGGCGTGGCGGGCAGCGATGCCATCGTGCTGGCGGTCAAGCCGCAGCAGTTGCGCGAAGTTGCCACGCAGCTTGCTCCGCTGCTGTCCGGGCAGTTGCTGATCTCCATCGCGGCGGGCATCCGCGCCGCCGACCTGGCACGCTGGGCGGGCTCGCAAAAAGTGGTGCGCGCCATGCCGAACACGCCCGCACTGATTCAGAGCGGCATGGCCGGCTTGTACGCCTTACCTGCGGTGAGCAAGGCGCAATGCGGCGTGGCGCAAACCATCCTCGCTGCCGTGGGCAGCACCCTGTGGCTGGAAGACGAGGCGATGATGGATGCGGTCACCGCCATCTCCGGCAGCGGCCCGGCCTATGTGTTCTATTTCATCGAAGCCCTGCAGCAAGCCGCGCGTGAACTGGGCTTAGACGCTGATGATGCGCGCCGTCTGGCACAGGACACCTTTCTCGGCGCGGCCAGGCTGGCCGATGCCAGCGAGGATGACGTGAGCTTGCTGCGCGCGCGCGTGACGTCCAAGAACGGCACCACCGAGCGCGCCCTGCTCAGCATGGAAGCCAACCACGTGAAACAGCACATCGTTGCCGCAGTGCATGCTGCCGCCGCGCGCGCCAGGGAAATGGGCGACGAACTGGGCAAGGATTGACATGCTGAACGAAGCATTACTGTTCCTGCTCGACGTTCTGTTGCAGCCATTTGCCGCCTTGCTGCTGTTGCGTTTCCACCTGCAATGGCTGCGTGCGCCGATGCGCAACCCGCTGGGCGAATTCATCATGGCGCTCACCAATTTTCTGGTGCTGCGCCTGCGCCGGTTTATTCCCGCCGTGCGCGGTTTCGATACCGCCACTCTCCTGCTGGCGTTCGCGGCGGAGGCGGCCTACCTTGCCGCCGTGCTGTGGGCGCAAGGCTTCCCGTTCACCGCCTTCCCGTTGCCCGGTCTACTCGCCTGGTCAGCGGTCAAGCTGCTCAGGATCAGCGTGTACCTGCTGATGGGTGCGCTGTTCGTCCAGGCAATATTGTCATGGGTTAATCCGCACTCGCCGATGGCAGGGCTGCTGAGCGTCGTGACACACCCCTTCCTCGCCCCGTTGCGGCGGCGCATCCCGCCGATCGGCAATATAGACCTCACCGTGCTGCTGCTGTTCATCGTGTGCCAGCTTGCCCTCATCGTGCCGCTGGGCTGGCTGGAGAATCTGGCCATAAGATCGCTTTAATGTGGCACCGCCGCGAGGGAGACACCATCACGCTGACACTGCATGTGCAGCCCGGTGCCAAGCGCAGCGAAGTGACCGGTTTGCACGGCGAAGCATTGAAGATCCGCCTCGCCGCCCCGCCCATCGAGGGGCGCGCCAACGAAGCGCTGCTGCGCTTCATCGCGGAGCGCTTCAATGTTCCGCTGCGCAACGTCGAGCTCAAACAGGGTGCGCAGTCGCGCCACAAGCGGGTGGAGGTGCGTGGCAGCGCAGTAAATCCGGAAAGTTTATTAAGCTAGAGCTGCGGCACGCAGGTAGATGTTCCACGCACGGTAGAGGTTGGCCAGCAAGAGTATGCCGCCCAGCAGCAGTGCGCAGCCCGCAACATAGACCCACGGCATGGGCCACATCGCGCTGGCGATACAAAGCGGCAGGCTGGCAAGGTGAATGCGCCAGTGCCAGCGTGCGGCCTGGTCCGGGATGATGTTTTTCATGTGCGGCGCTTTTCCCGGAGGCAGCTTGCCCTGCAGGTGGAACCAGATCAGGAACGAGGTGATTTTGTACAGCATGCCATGGATCACCGACAGGACGAATCCGATGATGAACAGCATGCCCAGCGCCAAGGCATAGAACGTGCTGTCAGCCAGCGCGGCGCTGGCCTGTCCGGCAAACCACAACATGGCCGCTGCGAGCAGGCTGAACAGGCCGGTGCGCCAGAATTGCATGGTGATGTCCGGCACCTTCCGCCGCCGCTTCTGCTGCAAATACAGCGTGATGACAGCAAAGGCCGCGATGCACGCAGCCAGGCCGCAGGAGGCGGCGATGGCCAGTATGCCGGCGGCGGGCTCCGGCAGCAGCAGATGGCACGACCAAGCCAGCAGCAGCACGAACAGCGTGCCGCCCAGCCAGCGCGTGACTGTGGCTGGATAGGGCGGCGTGAGCTGAAACATCGGCACCACCTGATAGGCCACTCCTATCACCAGCAGCGTGGTCCAGCCGAGCAATCCCCAGCCCACATGCAGCGCGACCAGCGGCAGCATGGGCAAATACAGCAGGCCGGCTACGCCTGCGGCCAGCGACAATCCCAGCCCAACCGTGAGCGATAACGCTGCCAGCGCCAGCAGCATGGCATGTGTGCTGGCATTTCGCGCCGGCGCACGCGCGAGGCAGTAAATGGCGATGGCGAAAAATACCGCAAATGCGCAGGCGAGCAGCGGGATGGCGAGCGTGACCAGCGCTGCCGCGAAAAAATACAGCCCGCCGCCCAGCAACAAGGTGCCGGCAAACAACGGCAGGTGGATGATCCATGCCACCAGGCTCGGTTGCGGCACTTGCGCGCCGGCAAGCACCGGCAGCAGTTGCAGCATGGCACCGCTCATCACCATGCTCATGTAACCGAGGGTGATCAGATGGGTAATGCCGAGCAGGGGCTGGCTCCAGCGCGATTCCAGCGCGTCAGGGCCGGCAGCCAGCAGGGCGAGTGCGGCGAGCAGCAGGAACAGCGGCGCGCTGAGAATGAAACGGAACGGCACCGAGATGGGCGGCGCTTGTTTCAGCGACAGGCCGGCCATGCTCATGGCCGGATCATGATCTCGTAGTTGCCGTCGGCCAGTGGGGTGGTGCGGTAGGTGAAGCCGCGTTCGCGCAACATGGCGTAAAGCGGAAAAGGTTCGCGGTGCAGCAGCATGCGCAACTGTTGACCCGGCTTGAGCACGGCCAGTGCGGCTAGCGCCTGCTGCATCGGCTCGGGCGGCTCAAGGTCGCGCACATCCAGCTCGATCGTGGTGTTTGCGGGTTCTGCCGTCATGCTATGGTGTTATGGCGGTGCTATGGCAGCGCTTCCATCTGCCGGATGATCTCTTCACGGTCACCCAGCGTGCGGTCCGCCATCTGGTAGAGCATCTGCTCTTCCTTGAAGTTGTGCTGTTGCATCAGCACCAGCAGGGTTTCCGCCAGCCCGGCGTAGGTGCTGGTGTCTTTCGCGTCGAGTGCCGCCTGCATCTCGGCAAACAGCTCGCGCATCTGTTCATGTTCCATGCGCATCACGCTGGTGGGCCCCATGCTGCTGCCCATGGCATGCTCGAAGGCGGGGAACATGACGTTTTCTTCCCTGGACAGATGGTGCTCCATCCCCTGATGGAAAGCGGCGAATCCGGCCTGCGCGGCGTCCAGGTCGTCTGCGGCCGCTGCCGCTTCAGCGTCGGCGAACAGGTCATCACAGTGCCGGTGCTCTGCGGACAGGTATTCGGTGATGGTCTGCATAATAGTCCTTCTGGTTGGTTCGAATTATCGTGGTGCAAGGGTTACCAGGGCGGGATCGTCAATGTGGTCGATCAGGATGCGCCGCACCCTGTTCTGCCACATCGCCGCAAAAGCGGCCTGGTCTCCCGGCTGGGCGCGCTGGGAGAGGAGGCCTTGCAGCAGCGAAAACATGCTCTCGTCGGACGGCACCTGCTCCGGGTGGTAGTCTGTCTCCACTGCACATAGCCGGTCAACCCGTTCAAAGCGTATCATGCCCTCAATCCCGGCATTGAATGACAGCAGCCCGCTACGTTTGAATTTTCCCGCAAGACCCTTGAAGCCGCCATCTCCGGCCGCCCCGGTGAGCTGGCTGACCACATTGGCGATGACGCCGGTAACTCCGCTGCTCTGGTCATCGCGAAACGCCACCCGGATGTTGCCGCGGGTGGGAATGTCCTCGCCGTACAGGAACGCCAGCGCCTTGAGCGTCATCAGATAGGCGCCTGCTACCGTGGGACAGGAATGCCCCGCCAGTTTTACCACATCGAGATAACTATATTCCAACAGGCCGTCCGTGCGTGCCCCCAGCACTTCGGCCAGGGGGTCATGCAGCGTGATGGTGGGCACCGAATTATAAAAAGCCGGGTATGGCATGGTGGCTGGCTCCAATGGGCGCTTTCTCGGCGTTATTGACGCGCGAAGTCGATCACGATCTGGCCGGGTTCGCGCACCAGATACTGAATGGTGACTTTCTCGCCGTAACGCTGCTGCAATTGCGCCAGCAGAGGCAAAGGATCATGGTCATTGACGAAGCGCATGGTTTCGCCGCCTTGCAGCGCATCCAGCGCACCGAAGATGGCCGCGTGGCGGAAACGTTTGGCTATGCCGCGCGCGTCGAAGTTATAGATGGCGTCTGCTTGCAGATGCAGGTGGGGTTGGGACATGGTTTACTCCTTTTGGATTGGTTATTGGCTAGTGCCAGAGGCGAATTTTAATATAATGTATTTATAATGCAAGTTTTATAATGCATTATTTTTGCAGGGTTGACCGCTTCTTGCAGGGAAGGGCAGGCTGATGGGCTTGCTCATCAAATTGTCGCGGACCACCGCATCGGCCAGGGTGTATTTATCCATCGCCTTGATAAAGCCCATCTGCGCCTCGTGGAATATCGATTTCAGGCCGCAGTTGTGGGTAATGACACAGCAGTTATTTGTAGCGTTGAAGCATTCGGCAATATCGAAGTTGGGTTCAGTGTTGCGTATCACGTCGCCCAGGATAATCTTTGATGGCGGGCGGGACAGCCTCATGCCGCCATTCCTGCCGCGCGTGGTCAGGATAAAGCCCTTGAGGGCGAGGTTGTGGATGACCTTGACCAGATGGTTGCGCGAAATGCCGTGGTACTCGGCAATTTCGGAAACCGTGGACAAGTCTTCGGTTTTCTTGGCCAGGTAGATCAAGACCCGCAAGGAATAGTCAGTGTACTGGGTAAGCTGCATAACGTCGTTTTTCAGGCTGGTTAAAAATAGAAATCAGGGTGGCTCCGTGCGCCTAGTATAACCTGTGATCCCGCGCCTGAAAAATTGGCAAGGCAGGGAAAGCGCAGCAAAGTCTTTACTTGAAATACTATCGACGTTTGACCGCAACCCTACGGGGCGGTTTCATAATGGAATCACATGAGGATGACATCGTACTGCTCCTGGTTGTACAGGTTCTCCACCTGCAGCGAAACCGGCTTGCCGATGAAATCGGAAAGCTGTGCCAGGCTTTGTGATTCTTCATCAAGGAACAGGTCTATGACTTTTTGTGAGGCCAGGATACGGTATTCGCGCGCATTGAACTGGCGCACTTCACGCACGATCTCGCGCAGGATTTCGTAGCACACGGTCTGCGCGGTCTTGACCTCGCCGCGCCCCTGGCAGGTGGGGCAGGGTTCGCACAGCACATGCGCCAGGCTTTCGCGCGTGCGCTTGCGCGTCATTTCGACCAGGCCCAGTGCGGAGAAACCGTTCACCGTGATGCGCATGCGGTCGCGCGTCAGCGCTTTCCTGAATTCTTCCAGCACGGCGTTGCGGTGTTCCTGGTTGTCCATATCGATGAAATCGCAGATGATGATGCCGCCGAGGTTGCGCAGGCGCAACTGGCGTGCGATGACATGGGCAGCCTCCATATTGGTCTTGAAGATGGTGTCGTCAAAATTGCGCACGCCGACGAAACCTCCGGTGTTCACGTCAACGGTGGTCAGCGCCTCGGTCTGGTCGATGATGAGATAGCCGCCGGACTTGAGGTTCACGCGGCGCGACAGCGCACGTTCGATTTCATCTTCCACGCCGTACAGGTCAAACAGCGGGCGCTCGCCGGCATAGTGTTCCAGCAGCGGGCTTACCCCGGCGATGTAGTCCTGCGCAAAAGCCGCCATGCGCAGGTAGGTTTCGCGCGAATCCACCAGGATGCGCGTGGTGTCTTCATTGACGAAATCGCGCAGCACGCGCAGGCTGATGTTGAGCTCCTGATACAGCAACGAAGGGGCGGGCGAGACTCTGGCCTGTTCCTGCAGCATGCGCCACAGCTTGTCGAGATATTCGATGTCGGCGAGCAATTCCCGGTCCGAGGCGGCTTCTGCCATGGTGCGGATGATGTATCCGCCGCCGTGATCGCCCGGCAGCAATTGCTGCAGCCTGCCGCGCAACAGCTCGCGCTCGGCTTCGCTTTCAATGCGCTGCGACACGCCGATATGCGATTCCTGCGGCAGGTACACCAGCAGGCGGCCCGCGATGCTGATCTGGGTGGATAGCCTGGCGCCCTTGCTGCCGATGGGATCCTTGATGACCTGCACCAGCAGGCTCTGCCCCTCGGACAGCACCTTCTCAATCGGCTTGGCGGCATCGCCGTTGTGGCGGTTTTCCCAGATGTCGGCAACGTGCAGGAATGCGGAACGCTCCAGCCCGATGTCAATGAAGGCGGACTGCATGCCGGGCAGGACGCGTTTCACGCGCCCGACATAGACGTTGCTCACCATGCCCAGTTGGCTGCCGCGTTCAATGTGCAGCTCCTGCACTGCCCCTTGTTGCATCACGGCGACGCGAATTTCCTGCGGCGTGACGTTGATGAGGATTTCGTCGCTCACGGCGTGGGAAATCCGAAGGCGCGCAACAGCTCGACGGTTTCGTACAGCGGCAACCCCATCACCCCGGAGTAGCTGCCTTCGATGTGTTGCACGAAGGCGGCGGCCTGGCCCTGGATGCCATAAGCGCCGGCCTTGTCATGCCCCTCATTGGTGAGCAGATAACGGTGGATGCGCTCCTCGCTTAATGCGGCAAAGGTGACGGTGGTGGCGTTCAGGCGCATTTCAATGCGCTCCTCGAAGGCAGCCGCCACCGCGCTCAGCACCAGATGCTGGCGCCCGGAAAGCTGGCGCAGCATGGCGATGGCCTCTTCGCGGTTACGCGGCTTGCCGAGGATCCTGCCATCCAGCGTCACCGTAGTGTCGGCGGCCAATACCGGGAAAGGCGGCAGGTTGCGGAACTTCAGCGCATCCCAGCCGGCCCGCGCCTTGCCCTCGCAGATGCGTTTTACATATTCTTCCGGCAGCTCGTCCGCGAGCGGAGCTTCGTCCGCGTCCACCATGCGGCGCGAATCGGAGCGCAACAGCAGCATCTCGAAATTGATCCCGACCTGCTTCAGCAATTCGCGGCGGCGCGGGCTTTGCGAGGCAAGGTAAATACGCGGCTTGATGATGCTCATAAGAACCTTCTATCCATAAAATTGTGCTGCGCTACTCGCGATGGTAAGGGTGATTGTGCAACAGACTGTGCGCCCGATACAACTGCTCCGCCAGCAGCACGCGCACCATGCCGTGCGGCAGCGTCATGGCCGACAACGCCAACAGCTGTTGCACCCCATTTTTCACCGACTCGTGCAACCCGTCCGCGCCGCCGATGATGAAGGCCACATCGCGCCCGCCGCTCAGCCAGCCCTGCATTTGCTGCGCCAGTTGTCTGGTGGTCAGATGACTGCCGCGTTCGTCCAGCGCGATGCGCAGCACGCCCTGCGGCAAGGCGGCAAGTATGCGATGCGCTTCCGCTTCCATGATCTGCGTTACGTTCTTGCCCGTGGTGCGCGGCTCCGGCCTGATTTCCACCAGCTCAATTTTCGCCTCGCGCGGCATGCGCTTGGCATATTCGTTAAAGCCCGCGCTGATCCAGTCCGGCATTTTGTGCCCGACAGCCACCACCAACAGCTTCATTCTGAAAGAGCCGGCAGCTTCACGGTGTTTTGTGCGGAGCGTTGCGCGGCAGGTGCTGCATGCTCCACAACTCTTCCAGGTTATAGTAGGCGCGCACCGCGGGCTGCATGATGTGCACCACCACTTCGCCAAGGTCGACCAGTATCCACTCGCCGACCTCCTCGCCCTCGATGCCAATAACTTCTTCGCCGCGCTCCTTGAGCTTGACCACCACGTGGTCGGCCAGCGCCTTGGTCTGGCGCGTGGACTGGGCGCTGGCGATCACCATGCGCTCGAACAGCGAGCTGAGCTTGCTGGTGTCGAGCACGGTGATGTCAACGGCCTTGATGTCTTCCAGCGCGGCCACGACGGCCCGGGTTTTTTCTTCAATGTTCAGCATCGTATAGTTCGTGGATTTGAATGTAATCGGCCACCGCATCGGGCAGCAGGTAATGGATATTCCGGCCGCGCGCGTTGCGGGCGCGGATGCCGGTGGCGGAAATTTCCAGCGCGGGCATGTCCGCCACCAGAATCGCCCCGGCAGGCGATTCATGCAGCAGTTGCGGGGAGGGAGCAAGACGCGTCTGGTACGCGTTGCGCAGTGCCACGTCGGCTTCGTTCATGGCATTGCCCAGCGGACGCCCTCCCGCACGTTGCATGACCACGATGTGCGCCAGCCCGAATAGTTTTTTCCACTCGTGCCAGGTGTGCAGCAGCAGGAAAGCATCGCCTCCCATCAGCAGGCACAGCGGTTGTTGCGCACCGAGTTCGGCGCGCAGCGCAGTGAGCGTGTCCACCGTGTAACAGGGATCGGTGCGGTGAATTTCGCGTTTATCCAGCACGAATGCGGGGTTGTCTTGCACTGCCAGGCGCACCATATCCAGCCGCTGTTGCGCGCTGGCGTATGGCGCGTCGCGGTGCGGCGGCGTGCCGCAGGGGATGAAGCGCACGGCGGCCAGGTTGCACTGCTCCAGCGCCTCCTGCGCCAGGCGCAGATGCCCGTTGTGGATGGGGTCGAAGGTTCCCCCCAGAATTCCAATCGGTGCAATGCTCATGGCTTACAGCGCCAGCCGGCGCACATCCGACAGCACCTGCGCCAGATAGGTGGTGAAGCGCACTCCCGCCGCGCCGTCAATCACGCGGTGATCGTAGGACAGCGACAGCGGCAGCATCAGGCGCGGTTCGAATTTGCCGTCCTTCCACACCGGTTTCATGCTCGATCTGGACACGCCCAGAATCGCCACTTCCGGTGCGTTGATGATGGGCGTGAAAGACGTGCCGCCGATGCCGCCGAGGCTGGAAATGGTGAAGCAGCCGCCCTGCATCTCGGCGGCGGTGATTTTTTTCTCGCGCGCCCGTCCGCTTATTTCGGCCAATTCCTTGGCCAGTTGCACGATGCCTTTCTGGTTCACGTCGCGCAGCACCGGCACCACCAGGCCTTC
>JAGWMH010000308.1 GCA_028871775.1 Betaproteobacteria bacterium | reverse complement strand
CTACACCAGCTTATTCATCTGATACAGCCTTTCCAACGCTTCCTTCGGACTCAATTCATCCGGCTGCAGTTCGCGCAGTGACTTCAGCACCGGATGCTCTTCCGGTTCAGGCTCCACAGCTCTATGGTCGAACAGATCGCCCTGCGGATTCTGTGCCGCGCTGTTCCGTTCCAGCTTGAGCAGTTGTTTCTTCGCGGCGCGGATGACGTCGTTGGGCACGCCCGCGAGTGCGGCGACTTGCAGGCCGTAGCTCTGGCTGGCTGCGCCTTCGTTGACGCTGTGCAGGAACACGATGCTGTGCTGGTGTTCGATGGCGGCGAGGTGGACGTTGGCGAGTTGCGCGAATTCTTCGGCGAGGCGCGTGAGTTCGAAGTAGTGCGTGGCGAACAGGGTGTAGCTGCGGTTCTTTTCCAGCAGGTGGCGCGCGATGGCGTAGGCGAGGGCGAGGCCGTCGAAGGTGGAAGTGCCGCGCCCGATTTCGTCCACCAGCACCAGGCTTTTCTCGGTGGCGTTGTGCAGGATGTTGGCGGCCTCGGTCATCTCGACCATGAAGGTGGAGCGTCCGCTGGCGAGGTCATCCGATGCGCCGATGCGGGTGAATATCTGGTCGATCTCGCCCAGCACGGCTTCCTCTGCCGGGACGAAGCAGCCGATATGCGCAAGCAGTGCGATCAGCGCGACCTGGCGCATGTAGGTGGATTTGCCGCCCATGTTCGGGCCGGTGATCAGCAGCATCTTGCGCGCGCCGTGCAGGCCGGTGTCGTTGGCGATGAACTGCTCGACCTGCGCTTCCACCACCGGGTGGCGGCCCTGGGTGATGCTGATCTGTGGCTCCTCGGAAAACTGCGGCGCGCTGAAATTCAGCGTGGTGGCGCGCTCGGCAAACGTGGCGAGCACGTCCAGTTCGGCAATGGCGGCGGCGATGCGTTGCAGTTGCGGGATGAATGGAGCGAGCTGGTCGAGCAGCTGTTCGTAGAGGAATTTCTCGCGCGCCAGCGCGCGCTCGTTCGCGGACAGCGCCTTGTCCTCGAACGTCTTGAGCTCCGGCGTGATGTAGCGCTCGGCGTTCTTCAGCGTCTGGCGGCGGCGGTAATCGTCCGGCACGTTGGCGCTCTGCGCGTGCGTCACCTCGATGTAGAAACCGTGCACGCGGTTGTATTCCACTTTCAGCGTGGCGATGCCGGTGCGCGCGCGTTCACGCGCTTCCAGCGCCAGTAGGAAATCGCCGCAGTTGGTCTGGATGCCGCGCAGTTCGTCCAGCTCGGCATCGAAGCCGTCGGCGATGACGCCGCCTTCGCGCAGGATGGAGGAGGGCTCTGCCTTGATTGTTTTTTGCAGCAGATCGGCCAATTCATTCTCCGTTCGCCCTGAGCTTGTCGAAGGATGAGCGGATGCGCTGGCCTGCACGCCGCTACGCGACGATCCTTCGACAAGCTCAGGACGAACGGTTAGTGGGAACTCAGGGCGAACGCTGTTTGTTTGCAGTGCGTCTGCCAGTTGAATGATGAGCGGCGCATCGCATGCAGTCAGTGCGGCATGCAGTTGCGGCAAGGCCAGCAGCGTATCGCGCAGGCCGGAGAGGTCGCGCGGGCGTGCGCTGCGCAAGGCGATACGCGCGGTGATGCGCTCCACGTCGACGCAGGGTTTGAGGTGGTCGTGGACGGTGCGATAGCCCTCTCCCCCTGCCCCCCTCCCACAAGTGGGCGAGGGGAGTAATTTGTCTACTGCATCCAGCCTTGCGCGCAGCACATTCCGGTCGCGCAGCGGGTGGTGCAGCCAGTGGTGCAGCAAACGGCTGCCCATGTTGGTGGCGCAGGTGTCGAGCAGGGAGAGCAGGGTGGGGGCGGGCTCGCCGCGCAGGGCCTGGGTGATTTCCAGGTTGCGTCTTGTCGCGGCATCCATGCGCACGTACTGGTCCGCGCTGTATACCTGCATGCTGCGCACATGGGCGATGCTTTGCCCTTGCGTGAGCTTGGCGTAACCGAGCAGCGCGCCCGCCGCTTCCAGTCCGGCGGTGTAATCGTTGCAGCCGAATCCGGCGAGGTTGAGCGTGGCGA
Source organism: Betaproteobacteria bacterium (assembly GCA_028871775.1). Lineage (GTDB taxonomy): Bacteria > Pseudomonadota > Gammaproteobacteria > Burkholderiales > Gallionellaceae > CAITJF01. Next base: position 158 of record JAGWMH010000308.1, on the reverse strand, counting down.
ACTGCTGGCACAGCGCGCGCCGCGCGGTTTCCAGTTCAAAATGCCAGTCGGGGAGTGCCTTGAAAGCCGCATGGATACTGGCTTGCAGGGCAGCGTTTTCGACGTGCAGGATTTCGGAAGGCTGCAGGCGTTCCAGTTCGGCGGGCAGATTTTCGGCG
>JAGWMH010000307.1 GCA_028871775.1 Betaproteobacteria bacterium | reverse complement strand
TGCCAGCACGCCGGTGTAGAGCAGATCGGTGTCTTCCAGCACCTTGTCATTGAAGTAATCCTGTGCGGACATGCCCAGCGCGCGCGCCTTGATGCGCATGTTGATGTCCTTGCTGACCAGGATCACCGCGCGTTTGGGTTGCTGTTTCTGCAGGAAGATCACCACGCCGAGGATGGCATTGTCGGCCTTGCCATGCTCCAGTGTGGGCGGCAGCTCGTGGTTGATGAACTCGGTTTGCAGGAACAGGCGCCCGGTGGCGGCTCCGCTGTTTTGCGCCTGCAGCGGAATACCCTGCCCGATGTCGTGCGCGGTCTCACTGACTATCGCATCGAGAAAGCGGCTGGCCTGGCGCGCATTGCGCGCGACTTCGGACATGCCTTTCTTGCCGTTATCCAACTCTTCCAGCACGAACATCGGCAAGTAAACGTCATGCTCCTCGAAGCGGAACAGGCTGGTGGGATCGTGCATCAGCACATTGGTGTCCAGCACGAACAATTTGGTGGCAGGGTTGCTTGCTTCTGGTGTTTTGCGTGGGGGCATGATGCTCCTTGGATTTACCGCATGCGGCAGGGAGGTTGAAAGTGTCCGCCATTGTTGACAAAATTGCCGGGCAAGGCAAGCGCTTCTTCGGCCAGCCGTTTGAAATCCTGTTCGTTCAAGCTGTTAAGGGTGAGGCAATATGCCTGATCGTAATTCGCATAATTCCTGCGTATGGATTTGTTGTAGGCGGGATCGTAATGCTGCTCCAGCAATTCGGCGATGAACTCGTCCCATGCATGCGCCTTGCACAGCGAGTGCCAGTGCGCCAGCAGTTCGTTGGCATACATCCCCTGCAAACGGTCGAGGTTTGCCGCAAGCAAATCCGGCGCGAGCAGGAAGTGCGCATAGTCCTCGCGCAGCAGCGCCACGCGCACCGCAATCGGGCTTTCCAGGCGAATACATGGGCTGCTCCACATGGCATGGATGAGCGTATCGGGGATGCGCAGCGTGCCGATCTTCTTGCTTTCCGACTCGACATACACCGGCAGCGCGGGATCGAAGGCTTCCAGCCTTGCCAGCAGCAGGCTGTCGAAACTTTTTTGCGAGGGCTGCGCCTCGTTCGGCATATCGCCCAACACCGAGCCGCGATGCCGCGCGATTTCCTCCAGATCCAGCACCTGCGCACCGGCCTGCTGCAACGCTTTCAGCAGGCGGCTCTTGCCGCTGCCGGCCAGCCCGCACAACACGCGGTAGGAGAGTTTTGCGGGCAGCGCCAGCAATTGCTCCCGCACATGGTGGCGATAGCTTTTGTAACCGCCATCGAGGCGCTCGGCAGCGAAGCCGATCTGGCGCAGGATGTGCGTCATCGCGCTGCTGCGCTGGCCGCCGCGCCAGCAATAGATCAGCGGATGCCATGTCCTGGGTTTGTCCAGCCACTTTGTTTCAATATGGCGTGCGATGTTGCGCGCGATCAGCGCCGCGCCTATCTTCTTGGCCTCGAATGGCGATTGCAGGTGCAGCGTGCCGACGCGCACGCGCTCCGCATCGCTCAATACCGGGCAATTGATCGCGCCGGGGATATGGTCCTCGGCAAATTCGGATGGCGAGCGCACATCCACAATCTCCTCAAACTCATGCAGATGCGCTACGGTTACCAGCCCTGAAGGTTTCACTGATATTTACTTGAGAACAAATGACAGACGCGGATTATATGCGCCTTGCCCTTGAACTGGCGAGGCGGACGGAACAAGCTGGCGAATAATCCGCAGGGCGGATTCAACAAAGTTACGCGATTCTCTACGCGGACTCCGTGCCGGCTAAGCTTGACGCCAAGTTAAGGAGCGCGCCGCTTTTGGCGTGTCCCGCTTGAGCGCTGGGTTATGCTGCGCGCGCAAGTGGAATCTCCCAGCCGGGGAATACGAGCACGGCAGGATGGCACTGGAGGGCGCGAGCAAAAACCTTTGCGCGCTCGACACCTAAATTCACTCTACCGTTTTCAATAGCTGAAATAGTGGCTTGAGGGATACCCGTAAGTTCGGAAAGCTGGCTTTGGCTCATTTCTTGAAGTTCACGCAAAATGCGAACGGACTCTCCCACCGAAACTTCAACTCGTCTTTTTGCGGGACGGAACTCTTTCATATCATGGCTTCCTGTAATCGTGGGCGGTAACTTGGATTCCAGCCAGCTGCCGGATTCAAAATATTTTCGCAGCCCTTTATGCCGAACGACGTAATCATGCGAACACGA
>JAGWMH010000306.1 GCA_028871775.1 Betaproteobacteria bacterium | reverse complement strand
TATCCCAGGGATATCGCGGAAACCAAAGTGGCTCAGGTATCTGCATTTGCCAAACAGCGCGAGCATCCGCTACGATGCGAACTGGAGGAAACATAATCATGATCGCGCAAGAACTTGAAGTCAGCCTGCACCTGGCATTCGTCGAAGCACGCCAGAAACGGCACGAATTCATCACCGTGGAGCACCTGCTGCTCGCCATGCTGGACAACGCCTCGGCGGCGCATGTGCTGCGCGCCTGCGGCGCGGACATTGACGAGCTGCGCGCGGTGCTGACCAACTTCATCACCACCCATACGCCCGTCCTGCCCGGCAGCGGCGAGGTGGACACGCAGCCTACGGTCGGCTTCCAGCGCGTCATCCAGCGTGCCATCCTGCACGTGCAATCGACCAACAAGAAAGAGGTCACCGGCGCCAACATTCTGGTTGCCCTGTTCAGCGAAAAGGATTCCCACGCGGTGTTTTTCCTCAACCAGCGCGCCATCACCCGGCTGGATGTGGTGAACTACATCGCCCACGGCATCAACAAAACGGCGCAGCCCGACGCCCAGAAACCCCAGGACGCCGAAACAGAACCGGAAGCAGGCAGCGAAGGGGCATTGCACAACTACACGCTGGACCTCAATGCGCAGGCGCTGGCCGGCAAGATTGATCCGCTGATCGGGCGTGAAATCGAACTGGAGCGCGTCATCCAGACATTGTGCAGGCGGCGCAAGAACAACCCGCTGCTGGTCGGCGAGGCCGGCGTGGGCAAGACTGCCATAGCCGAAGGGCTGGCGCGCCGCATCACGGAAAACAATGTGCCGGAAATCCTCAAGGATGCGCATGTATATGCGCTCGACATGGGCGCGTTGCTGGCCGGCACCAAATATCGCGGCGACTTCGAGCAGCGCCTGAAGGCGGTGCTCAAGGAATTGTCCGACGCAAAGCACGCCATCCTGTTCATCGACGAAATCCACACACTGATCGGCGCGGGCGCCGCATCGGGCGGCACCATGGATGCCTCGAATTTATTGAAGCCCGTACTGTCCAGCGGCCAGTTGAAGTGCATCGGCGCCACCACCTATCAGGAATACCGCGGCATCTTCGAGAAAGATCATGCGCTGTCGCGGCGTTTCCAGAAGGTTGACGTGACCGAGCCTTCGGTCGAACAGACCATCGAGATACTGAAGGGACTGAAGCAACGCTTCGAAACCCACCACGGCATCAAATACAGCGCCGCCGCACTAACCAGCGCAGCCGAGCTTTCCGCGCGCTTCATCAATGACCGCCACCTGCCGGACAAGGCGATAGACGTGATAGACGAAGCGGGTGCGGCACAACGTATTTTGCCCAAATCGAAACAGAAAAAAGTCGTCGGCAAGCACGAGATCGAGGAAATCATTGCCAAGATCGCGCGCATCCCGCCGCGCACCGTATCGAGCGACGACCGCAATGCGCTGAAGAATCTGGACCGCGACCTCAAGGCCACGGTGTTCGGCCAGGACAAGGCCATCGACGCACTGGCGCGCGCCATCAAGATGTCGCGCAGCGGTTTGGGCAGCCCGCAGAAACCCATCGGCAGCTTCCTGTTCTCCGGCCCCACCGGCGTGGGCAAGACCGAAGTGGCGCGCCAGCTTGCATACAGCATGGGCATGCCGCTGCACCGCTTCGACATGTCCGAATACATGGAACGCCACGCGGTGTCGCGGCTGATCGGCGCGCCTCCGGGCTATGTCGGTTTCGACCAGGGCGGCCTGCTCACCGAGGCGATCAGCAAACAGCCGCATTGCGTGCTGCTGCTGGACGAAATCGAAAAAGCGCACCCGGACATCTTCAATATCCTGCTGCAGGTGATGGATCACGGCACGCTCACCGACAACAACGGGCGCAAGGCCGATTTCCGCAACGTGGTGATCATCATGACCACCAACGCGGGCGCCGAGGCATTGAGCAAGACGCAGATCGGCTTCACCAAGACCGCCGCCACCGGCGACGAGATGGCCGAGATCAAGCGCCTGTTCACGCCGGAATTCCGCAACCGCCTGGATGGCATCATCTCTTTCGCGTCCCTGAGCCGCGAAGTCATCCTGCGCGTAGTGGACAAGTTCCTGATGCAGCTCGAGGAGCAACTGCATGAGAAGAAGGTGGAAGCCGTGTTCACCGACGCGCTCAAGGATCACCTAGCCGAACAGGGCTTCGACCCGCTGATGGGCGCGCGCCCGATGGCGCGGCTGATCCAGGACACCATCCGC
>JAGWMH010000028.1 GCA_028871775.1 Betaproteobacteria bacterium | reverse complement strand
GGCTTGCGCCGCATTGTTGAGCAATTCGCCAGCCAATGCCAAATAGGCCTGCGAACCTTTGGAAAGCTTGTCGTGGCAAAGCGCAGGCAGGCCGTAGCTGGGTGCCTCCGCCAGCCGCACGTTGCGCGGAATAATGGTGCGGTAAACCTTCTCGCCGAAATGCTGTTGCAATTGGTCCGATACCTGCTGTGCCAATGTATTGCGTGGATCAAACATGGTGCGCAGCAAGCCCTCGATTTCAAGATCCGGGTTGAGATGGGTACGCACCTTGCGGATAGTGTTAACCAGGTCGCTCAGCCCTTCCAGTGCGTAGTATTCGCACTGCATCGGGATCATCACCGACCGCGCCGCGCACAAACCGTTCAGCGTAAGCAGGTTCAATGCGGGCGGGCAGTCAATCAGAATGTAATCATATTCCGCGGATACAGTTTGCAGGGCATCCTTGAGCCGGGTTTCGCGGTGATGCAGATCGACCAGTTCGATCTCGGCACCCGCCAATTCACGGTTGGCGGGCAGCACATCATATTTCCCTGCCCCTGAATGAAGACGGGCTTCTTGCAATGACTTGCTGCCCAGCAGCACGTGATAGACGGTTGCCGGCAAATCGCGCTTGTCTATGCCGCTCCCCATAGTGGCATTGCCCTGCGGATCGAGATCAACCAGCAATACACGCTGTTTCACGGCAGCCAGACTGGCAGCCAGATTGACGGTCGTGGTGGTTTTGCCCACCCCGCCTTTTTGATTGGTAATCGCTAAGATCCTGGCCATTTTCACATCGCTTTCAATATAACCAGACAGCGGGCGGCATCCAACCCCGGCACTTGCAACGGGATAATTCGTTCCACCCTGATATCTGCTGGCAGCCGCTTCAATTCCTGTTCCGGTGCGCCCTTCATGGCGACCCAACGCCCGTCTTGCTCCAGCAAGCGGCGCGTCTGCGCTGTGAAGTCCGCGGTTTCGGCAAATGCGCGGGAAATAATTCCGTCGAAGCGTACTCCCGGCTGCCAGTCTTCCACTCGCGCGCAGCAAACGCTCACATTGCTCAACCCCAGTTCAATCGCTGCCTGCTGCACAAAACTGGTTTTCTTGCTATTGCTATCCAGCATGGTGAAGGTCCATTGCGGACGCATTAGCGCCAGCACCACGCCGGGCAAACCGGCGCCACAGCCCACATCCAGCCAGCGTCCCGGCCACAGATACGGCAGCACGGCAAGGCTATCAAGTAAATGATGGCTCACCATTTGCTCCGGCCGACGGATTGCGGTCAGGTTATAAACCTTGTTCCACTTTTGTAGCAACGCAAGATAACTCAGCAATTTCTGCTGCACTTCGGGCGTTGCTTCCAGACCCAATTGCGCGATCCCGAGCGCCAGCTCCTGCCCAAGGTCTGGTGTCAGACTCATGCGCTGTGCTGCTCTTTTTCGACCCTCCGGGCACTCTGAAATCCGCGTTTCAAGTGTACCAACAGCAGTGAAATTGCCACCGGGGTCATGCCGGAAATGCGCGCCGCCTGCCCTACCGTCTCCGGCATGTGCTGGTTGAGCTTCTGCTGCACCTCGATAGATAGCCCATGCACCGTGCGGTAATCCATGGTTGCGGGCAATGCCAGATTTTCATAGTGCCCCTGGCGTGCAATCTCATCCTGCTGACGCTCGATATAGCCGTGGTATTTGGCCCCGATTTCCACCTGCTCAGCCACTTTTTCATCGCCCACCTGCTCGCCAATTCCCGGCAGGGTCATCAGGCTGATGTAGCTTACATCCGGGCGGCGCAACAGTTCATACAACGTATACTCACGCTCTATGCTCTTGCCCAGCACCCGCTCCGCATCTTCCTGCAACAGCGTCTTTGGGCTGACCCAAACAGATTTCAGACGCTCCTGTTCGCACGCAATCGCGGTGCGCTTCTGTTCGAAGGCCTGCCAGCGGATGTCATCTACCACGCCCAGCCGGCGCCCGGTTTCCGTCAGGCGCAAGTCGGCGTTGTCTTCGCGCAACTGCAAGCGATACTCGGCACGGCTGGTGAACATGCGGTAGGGCTCCGACACCCCACGCGTAATCAGGTCATCCACCAACACGCCCAGATAGGCTTCATCGCGGCGCGGACACCAGCTTTCCTCGCCCTGCGCCTGTAGTGCGGCGTTGAGCCCCGCCAGCAAACCCTGTGCGGCAGCCTCTTCATAACCCGTGGTGCCATTGATTTGCCCGGCGAAAAACAATCCGGCAATCGCCTTGATTTCCAGTGAGCGCATCAGGCCGCGCGGGTCAAAATAGTCGTATTCGATCGCGTAACCCGGGCGGGTAATATGCGCGTTCTCCATCCCCTTGATGGAACGCACCAGTGCCAACTGCACATCGAAGGGCAGGCTGGTAGAAATCCCATTCGGGTAGATTTCATTAGTGCTCAGCCCTTCCGGCTCCAGAAATATCTGGTGCGATTCCTTGTCGGCAAACCGCGTTATCTTGTCTTCGATGGACGGACAATAACGCGGTCCCACCCCCTTGATCACCCCGGTAAACAGCGGCGAGCGATCCAGCCCGCCACGGATGATGTCGTGTGTGCGCTGGTTGGTATGGGTAATCCAGCACGGCAGTTGCTGCGGATGCTGCTGTGCGTGCCCCATAAAGGAAAATACCGGCACCGGCGTATCGCCGGGCTGCTCGGCCATCACCGAATAATTCACGCTGCGGCCATCAATGCGCGGCGGAGTGCCGGTCTTCAGCCTGCCTGCGGGCAATTTGAGCTCGCGCAGACGGTGCGCCAGCCTGACGGATGGCGGATCTCCCGCCCGTCCCGCCGGATAATTGGATTGCCCGATATGGATCAAGCCCGACAGGAAGGTTCCGGTGGTCAGTACCACGGTTTTTGCGGCAAAACGTAAACCCAGTTGCGTAGCCACTCCGCACACCCGGCCTCCTTCAACCAGCAGGTCATCAACCGCTTGTTGAAACAGCCAGAGGTTGGGCTGGTTTTCCAGCCTGTAGCGGATTGCCTGCTTGTACAGCGCCCGGTCGGCTTGCGCGCGCGTGGCGCGCACCGCCGCGCCCTTGGAGGAATTAAGAATACGAAACTGGATGCCCGCCTCGTCGGTAGCCGCCGCCATGGCACCACCCAGGGCATCCACCTCCTTGACCAAATGCCCCTTGCCGATGCCGCCGATAGACGGGTTGCAGGACATCAGCCCAAGTGTTTCGATGTTGTGCGTCAGCAGCAACGTAACACAACCCTTGCGTGCGCTGGCCAGTGCCGACTCTGTCCCGGCATGCCCGCCGCCCACCACGATTACATCGAATTTTTTCGGGAAATCCATTTGTCTGCTTGGAGTAATAGCTGCTAGCCTGTTGAAACAAAGGCGCGCATGATACAACAAAACAGCTCCGGCACAGAAACCGTTTGCCCGGATGTTTCACGTGAAACATGCTGACAAGGGGGTTTACTTGCCGATGCAGAACCGGCTGAATATCTCGCCAAGCAAATCGTCGGCAGTAAATTCGCCCGTGATGGAGTTGAGGAATTCCTGGGCCAGGCGCAGCTCTTCGGCAAGGATTTCCGCGCGACCTGTCTCCCGTGCCGCGCGCTGCAAATGGTCTTGCGCGGCCTGTAGCGCACGCAGGTGGCGCTCCCGCGCCATGAATACCCCTGCTTCCTGATTCCAGCCGATCAGCGCCAGCAGCTTGTCGCGCAGCAACTCCAGCCCGGAGCCGGTCTTGGCGGACAGATAAATATGGCATTCACCATTCAGCTCTTCCACGCGCGCAGGCTGGGCGAGCAAGTCAATTTTGTTGAAAATATACAGCCGGGGGATATTCGTCGGCAGTGCCTCGAGAATTTTTCGGTCAGCCGCGCTTATACCTACGCCGGCATCCAGTAATAACAGGATGGCATCCGCTTTTTGCAGTGTGCTGTGTGTTCGTGCGATGCCCAGCAACTCTACTTCATCCCGCGATTCGCGCAGGCCGGCTGTATCCATGATGTGCAGGGGCACGCCGCTAATCTGGATAGCCTGACGAATAACATCTCGCGTGGTGCCAGGAATCTCGCTGACCAGAGCCACCTCTTCGCCGCTCAAGCGGTTAAGCAGGCTGGATTTGCCGACATTGGGTTGCCCGACCAACACAATGTGTGCGCCTTCACGCAGCAGGCTGCCCTGCTGTGCCAGGCCGAGGATTTTCTCCAGCTCTTTGCACAAGATATATAGTTGCGCATCGCGCAGCGCAATGTCCGGCGCATCTATTCCTTCCTCAGGAAAGTCCAGCATGGCCTCAACCAGCATGCGCAACCGGATCAACTTATCTACCAGTTGCCGGATTGCTTGGGAAAACTGCCCCTGAAGTGATCGCATTGCGCTACGCGCGGCCTGGCTGGTGGTGGCGTCTATCAGGTCGGCCACGCTTTCTGCCTGCGCCAAATCGAGCTTGTCATTGAGGAAGGCGCGCAGGGTAAATTCGCCCGGTTGTGCAAGGCGCGCGCCCAGTTCGAGACAGCGCTGCAACACTAATTGCAACACGGCTGGTCCGCCATGACCTTGCAATTCGAGCACGTCTTCGCCGGTGTAAGAATGCGGAGCGGGGAAAAACAGGGCTATGCCTTGATCCAGAATCTGCCCTTCGGCGTCGAGAAATGAGGTGCAGGTTGCATATCTTGGAAAAAGTGTCTTGCCCAGCATTGCTTGGGCTAATGTGCCGAGATTGTGACCGGACACCCTGACCACGCCGATGCCGCCCCGACCGGGGGCGGTGGCGACCGCTGCGATGATATCAGGCCTTGGCAACACCTTTGGCTTCGGTCTCCAGGCCGCGCGTTATATACCACTGCTGCACAATAGAGAGCACATTATTTACAACGGAATACAGCACCAAGCCCGCAGGGAAGAAGAAAAATACTACGCTGAATACGATGGGCATGATTTGCATAAGCTTGGCTTGCAAGGGATCGGGGGGCACAGGATTCAGCTTACTCTGCAGCAGCATGCTGGCACCCATAATCAACGGCAATACATAATAAGGATCAGCCGCCGACAGGTCACTAATCCAGCCAAAGAAAGGGGCGTAACGCAGTTCGACACTGGCCAGAATAGCCCAATAAAGCGAGATAAATACCGGGATCTGGATCAGTACGGGTAAACAACCTCCGAGAGGGTTGATTTTTTCAGTTTTGTATAATTCCATCATGGCCTTGTGCAGACGCTCACGGTCATCACTGTACTGTTGCTTGATTTTTTCCAGTTTGGGCGCCACCATGCGCATTTTTCCCATGGATCGATAACTGGCTGCCGACAGTGGAAAAAATGCCAATTTGATCAGCACGGTCAACAGAATAATTGCCACACCCCAGTTGTGTACCCATCCCTGCAGAAAGGAAAGCAGCCAGAACAACGGGGTTGCAATTATGGTCAGCCAACCGTAATCAACTGTTAGCCCCAACCCAGGCGCGACCTTGTTCAGCGATGCCTGCGCTGGCCCGGCATACAAAGGTACGCTGACCTTGGCGCTTTGGCCCGGCGAAATTGCCCCCATCGGCAAAATAACTCCGGCCGAATAAAGGTTTTCTTCCAATTGTCTGGTGTAAAACTCGCGCTGTGTCTTGTCCTTGGGTAGCCATGCCGCCACAAAATAATGCTGCAACATGCCCACCCAGCCATTGTCAGTGCTTTGCGGGTACTTGATTTTGCCTTTATCAATATCAGAAAAACCTACCTTCTGGAATTTTTCTTGCTCCGTATAGACAGCAGGGCCAGTGTAAGTAGGCACGAATTTTGACCCCCCTTCTGGCGGTGTTTTATCGCGCACAAGCTGGAAATATGCGGAAGGGGAAAGAGGGGTAGTTCCGCTATTTTCAATTTCGTAGCCCACGTCAATTAAATAGCTACCACGATGAAATACATATACTTTAGTTACTTTTGCTACCGCTACTTCTGTTGCCGGTAAACGTACCTCCAGTGTTTCCTTGCCTTCACCCAATTGGTATTCATTAGCCTGTGCTGTGAATACTGCATTGTGCGTGGGTAACCCTGTGCCTAACAAACCAGTTTGCGCGATGTAAGTGCGCGCTTTCTGTTCTTGCAATAACACGAATGGCTTGCTTTTATCCTGCGCATCACGGTGCTGCAAAAATGCCAAGTGGCTCAAATCTCCACCTACCGTGTTGATTTCTGCGACCAACAGGTCTGTTTTTACAGTGATTTTTTGCCCAGCCTGATGTTTTTGCTGCGCCATAACCGTATTTGCGCTGGATCTGTCCACACCTGCCGGTGCAACCACCGGCGTGCTAGCTACCGACGGTGCGGTAACTGGGACAGCTTGCACTACGGGATGCTGCACGCGCTGCCAGCTATCCCATAACAAAAAGACCGATAAGAAGAAAATCAGGAACAGGAACAGCCGTTGAAAATCCATGTGGTTTTCCTATGAAAGTCTATGGGGTGGGGTCATAACCGCCCGGATTCCAGGGGTTGCAACGCATCACCCGCTTGATACTCAACCAGCCGCCGCGCCCAACGCCATGTCTGGCAATTGCCTCGCATGCATAATGGGAGCAAGTCGGAGTAAACCGACAGGTTGGTGACATAAGTGGGCTGATCAAGTACTGGTATGCGCCTATTAACCTTATTAATAGCCGCCGCATCACACTTGCACAGCCTGTAATAATTGCTCCAAAGCCAGCCGCCCTTCCGCCAAGTTTTCCGGACTTATCTGTCGTTTGGCACGCACTACGATATCTATTGTGCACCCAGCCGAAAAGCCACGCCGAAACGCTTCTCGAATCATCCGCTTGGCAAGATTTCTGGATACGGCTTTAGGCATGGTTCTTTTACTGGCCACTATCCCAAGGCGAGCAAAGCCACTGTCGTTTTTCCGCACATAAATTGCAAACCATTTATTGGTTAGCCGTTCTGCACGAAATGCTTGTTCGAATTCTGTGCGTTGCCTTATGCGGCGACAAACGGGTAAGGTTTGCTTGGCCTTAGACGGCAAGGCGCGTACGACCCTTGGCTCTACGCGCATGGATTACTGCCCTGCCACCCTTGGTTTTCATACGAACCAAGAATCCATGAGTGCGTTTTCTTTTGATGACGGAGGGTTGGTATGTGCGCTTCATTTTGATGCCCCTAGTAATTAGTTCTTGAAAACCCGCAATTACAATATTTACCGGCACTTATGTCAAGCTAATTTTTCTTCTGTGGATAACTTTCTGCAGTGCATGTAGAATGCTTCGAAGCTCTTTAACACACCGTGGCCAAAGAATATGCCGGACAAAACTTTGTGGGATTCTTGTCTTAGTTTTTTTAAGGACAGTCTCCCGCCACAGCAATTTAATTCATGGATCAAGCCGTTAGGTTTTGAACTTAAGGGTGATCAGATAACCCTGACCGCGCCTAACAGTTTTACATTGAAGCTTATACAAGACCGTTTTTTACCGGAGATTACCAAGCGGGCGGAAGCGTTTCTCTCCAGCCCTCCGTGCTTCGAGTTGCGTATCGGGAAAAAAGCTGCCGCCACAACCGTCCGGAAATCTCCTGCGTCGATAATTGATACTGTTCAGCCCACACCCAAGGTTCAAAAAAGCCAAAATAAGCTTAATCCATTGCTATCTTTCGATAATTTTGTGATCGGTAAAGCCAACCAGTTAGCACATTCCGCCGCTATACAAGTCGCCGAATCCCCTGGTACAACCTACAATCCATTGTTTATTTATGGTGGTGTCGGCTTGGGTAAAACGCACTTGCTTCAAGCAATAGGGAACCACATTAAACACGAAAATGCCCAAGCAAAAATCTACTATGTGCACGCAACCAATTATATTTCAGATGTCGTACGTGCTTTTCAAACTAAAAAATTTGATGAATTCAAGCAACTTTACAATTCATTGGATTTGCTATTGATTGATGATATTCAGTTCATCGCCGATAAGCCTGGCACTCAGCAAGAGTTTTTTTACACGCTCAATTCATTGATCGATGGGCACAAGCAGGTTGTTATTACCTGTGATACCTTTCCCAAGGAAATATCGGGGATGACGCCACGGCTTACCTCGCGGTTTAGCTGGGGATTAACGGTAGCTATTGAACCGCCCGGTTTGGAGATGCGGGTGGCAATCCTTTTGCAGAAAGCCTCCCTTTCGAATAATCCAATAAGCGAAGATGTTGCTTTTTTTATAGCTAAGCACGTCCGCTCCAATATTCGTGAACTGGAAGGCGCTCTCAAACGCGTAGACGCTTATTCCAGATTTCACAAACGCGCTATTTCAGTGGAACTCGCTAAGGAAGCTCTCAAGGACTTGCTCGCATCCCAGAATAAACAGGTTTCCATAGAAAACATTCAAAAAACCGTAGCCGATTTTTACCGCATCAAGGTGATCGATCTGCTTTCCAAAAAGCGCACCCGCGTGATTGCTCGACCCAGGCAAATTGCAATGTGTTTAGCACGAGAGCTCACACAATTAAGCTTGCCTGAAATTGGCGCTGCTTTTGGCGACCGTGACCATACTACAGTTATGTATGCTTGCAAGACCATAGAAAATCTACGCAATACGGATACAGCCTTTAATGCCAATTTTAATTTATTAAATCAAACATTGCGAAATTAATAATTTTGTTAATCCTGAGTAACTTATTTGTGAGTAATCGAGTAGAACTACTTACTTATTAAAATCATATACAAAAAATATACAGGTTTACAATTAATCATTCACATCTTTTTATAACTACTAACCCATTATAATTAAATAAAAATATTAATTATTCGCGCTTTTTATGATGTCACTTATTATTAATTTTAAGGATATATAAGAATGTTTATTGAAAAGATCGAGAAAGACGTTTTACTCAAACCATTACAAACAGTAATTGGTATTGTAGAACGCAAACAGCCACTTCCGATTTTATCCAACGTATTAATTGAGAAAACTGGCGCAAATCTGCGCTTTGTAGCTACCGATCTTGAGATTCAAATCACTACTCAAATTAATAATACCAACCAGACAGGCGCAGATGCTGCAATTACCGTTGGCGCCAAGAAATTACAGGAAATCCTGCGGGTTTTACCGGAAGGAAGCAAAGTTACGCTGGACATTCTGGATAGCCGCCTTCAGGTAAAGGTAGGCAAAAGCAAGTTCAGCTTGCAAACCTTGCCTGCGCAAGATTTTCCAAAAGTTTTAGAGCAACTGGATCAAGTAGAAAAAGTGCAGGTGGAACAGGGGCAATTAAAAAAATTGTTTGGCATGGTTCAATATGCCATGGCACAACAGGATATTCGTTATTATCTAAATGGCGTTCTTCTGGTTATTGATGGGGCTTACTTAAAACTGATAGCTACTGACGGACATCGTCTTGCTTTCACCAGTGCCAAACTGGACAAAGAGTATTCAAAGCGTGAAATTATCCTACCCAGAAAAACCGTTAGTGAGCTCGTCAAGCTATTGGTGGATTCGGAAGAAAAAATTACTTTTGATATAGCGGAAAAACAGGTCAAAATGACTTTTTCTGATATTGTATTGACCTCCAAAGTAATCGACGGAAAATTTCCTGACTATGAACGCGTTGTTCCCAACTATACCAATCACCTAACATTGGACAGGCTGGTCATATTGCAGGCATTACAGCGCGCCGCCATCTTGTCCAATGAAAAATTCAGGGGGGTGCGCTTCGTGCTTACTGAAAAGAATCTGCGCATTATCAGCAGCAACAGCGAGCAGGAAGAAGCTTTGGAAGACATGGAAACCGATTATCATGGCCCCGCGCTGGATATAGGATTTAATGTCAATTATCTGTTGGATGGACTGAGCAACGCTTCTGCGCAAACCATAACTTTTTCATTTGGCGATCCCAATAGCAGCATTTTGATAACCGTACCGGGCAATGATGAATTTAAATATGTCGTCATGCCGATGCGGATTTAATTCAACACAAACCAGTGTTTCACGTGAAACAAGCGAAAGAGAGAAATGAGCGAATATAATTCCGACAGCATCAAAGTACTTAAAGGGCTGGATGCTGTTAGAAAGCGCCCCGGCATGTACATTGGCGATACCAACGACGGGAGTGGGTTGCACCACATGGTATTCGAGGTGGTTGATAATGCTGTAGACGAAGCGCTGGCTGGGTATTGCAATGAGATTAACGTCGTCATCCATGCCGACAATTCGATCAGCGTCAGCGATAATGGGCGCGGTATTCCGACTGGTATACATGCAGAGGAAAAACGTTCGGCAGCAGAAGTTATCATGACCATCCTGCACGCGGGTGGAAAGTTTGACAGCAATTCCTACAAGGTATCCGGAGGCCTGCACGGCGTGGGCGTGTCGGTAGTCAATGCGCTGTCCGAGTGGTTAAAGTTGACCATCTACCGCGATGGCAAAGAACATTTCATGGAATTCCGCCATGGCGACCCGGTTGCGCCACTCAAGGTTGTGGGGGATTCAAAAAAGAAAGGCACGATTGTTCATTTTTTGGCGGCCAAGGAAACCTTTGGTTTGGTCGAGTTCCATTTTGAGATTCTGGCGAAACGCCTGCGTGAATTATCGTTTTTAAACAATGGGGTGAAAATCGCGCTGATTGACCACCGCACTGGCAAGGAAGAAAATTTTGCGTTTAGCGGCGGCATCAAGGGATTTGTAGAATACATGAACCGTAACAAATCGTCACTGCATCCCTCAGTGTTCTATGCGATAGGCGAAAAGGACGGCATCACTGCCGAAATCGCCATGCAGTGGAACGACTCTTACCAGGAAACCGTACAATGCTTTACCAATAACATCCCGCAACGCGATGGCGGTACCCACCTGACGGCTTTGCGCGCAGCGATGACGCGCACGCTGAACCAATACATTGAAACCGAGCAGCTGGCGAAAAAAGCCAAGGTGGATACGACTGGCGACGACATGCGCGAAGGTCTGACCGCCGTGCTGTCGGTAAAATTGCCCGACCCCAAGTTCTCGTCGCAGACCAAGGATAAGCTGGTTTCCTCCGAAGTCCGCCCGGTAATCGAAGACCTGATAGGCCAGCAAATGAGCGCGTTCCTGCTGGAAAAGCCGAATGATGCAAAAATCATCGTAAACAAAATCATTGATGCCGCCCGTGCCCGCGAAGCTGCGCGCAAAGCGCGTGAATTAACACGCCGCAAAGGCGTGCTGGACGGCATGGGCCTGCCCGGCAAGCTGGCCGACTGCCAGGAAAAAGATCCTGCCCTGTCCGAACTGTATCTGGTGGAGGGCGATTCTGCGGGCGGCTCGGCCAAACAAGGGCGCGACCGCAAGTTCCAGGCCATCCTGCCGCTCAAAGGCAAGATTTTGAATGTGGAAAGAGCGCGCTTCGAAAAGCTTATTTCCTCACAGGAAATCGCCACCCTGATTACCGTGCTGGGTACCGGCATCGGCAAGGACGAATACAACGCGGACAAACTGCGCTACCACCGCATCATCATCATGACCGACGCGGACGTGGATGGCTCACATATCCGCACCCTGCTGCTTACCTTCTTCTATCGGCAGATGCCCGAGCTGGTCGAACGCGGCCACATCTACATCGCGCAACCCCCTCTCTACAAGATTAAGCAAGGCAAAGATGAGCGCTATCTCAAGGACGACCAAGAGATGAAAATCTACATGCTCAAGACGGCGATCAACAACGCCGCACTGTATCCGGCTGCTAACGCCACCCCAATTCTGGCCGACGCGCTGGAGCAAATCGCCAAGCAATACTTCCTCGCGGAAGCGGTGATTGATCGCCTGTCGCGCTTTACTGCACCGGAAGCCAGCCATGCCCTGCTGACACTGCCTATCCTGTCGCTGGATGATGCAAAACAGGCACAACGCAGCGCACAACAGCTCGAAGCAGCCTGCGGCGGCAGTATCAAAGTCGTAGTGGAAACCGACGAAGTCGGCGAACACCGCTTGCGCTTGGACAAGCTATATCACGGCAATTACTCGGTCAGCTACATGGATCGCGACTTCCTGAAAGGCAGCGACTATATGCAAATCCGCCAGGCCGCAGAAGTCCTGAATGGTCTCATCACTCCGAGCGCATATATAGCCCGAGGTGAACAAAAGCGCGCCGTAACCAGCTTCAAGCAAGCCATAGAATGGCTGCTGGAAGAAGCCAAGCGTGGCGTGAATATTCAGCGTTACAAGGGCTTGGGCGAGATGAACCCGGAACAGCTGTGGGAAACCACCATGGACGTAAAAAACCGCATTCTGCTAAAAGTGGGAATTGAAGATATCCTTACTACCGATGAAATATTCACCACCCTGATGGGCGATATTGTTGAGCCGCGCCGTGCATTTATTGAGAAGAACGCGTTGGGGGTGAAGAATCTGGATGTGTAAGAGGTTGAGTTTGGAGGTATCCATGCCGCCATACCGTGCTCGCCATTTGTAGAAGGTGGCAGAGCTGGGAGTCAGCTCACGGCAGATATCCGGAACGGCTAACCCCGCTTCGGCACGTTTGAGCGCATCCATGATCTGGCTGTCACTGAACTTCGACTTCTTCATGTAGAACCTCCTCAATATGAGAAAATTCTACTTCTGATTGCTCCT
>JAGWMH010000305.1 GCA_028871775.1 Betaproteobacteria bacterium | reverse complement strand
AGCTGCTCGTCCTTGCTGATGGAGAGCCAGAATTTGACCACCACGATGTTGTGGCGCTCCAGTTGCGCCTCGAAGTCGTTGATCTCGCTGTATGCACGCATCCAGTCGGTTTTCGAGCAGTAGCCCTCGACGCGTTCGACCAGCACGCGGCCATACCAGGAACGGTCGAAAATCGTCACCCGGCCGCGCCGCGGGATGTGGCGCCAGAAACGCCACAGGTAGGGCTGCGCCCGTTCTTCTTCGGTCGGCGCGGCAATCGGGACGATGTTGTATTGGCGCGCATCCAGCGCGCTGGTGATGCGGCGGATGGCGCCACCCTTGCCGGCGGCATCGTTGCCTTCGAACATGGCGATCAGGGTGATGTCCTTGAACCTTGGATCACGCGTCAACAAGGCGAGCTTGCCCTGGTATTTTTCCAGCTCGAGCTGGAACTTCTTCTTTTCAATTTTCTGGCTGAGGTCCAGCGTCTTCAGAATATCCAGCAGGTCAATCGAAGGAAGCGGCGGTGGCGCGGAAACCTCCGTGATTTTTTCACCGGCTTCAGCCAGACGTTTGCGGATGGCATCTAGTATGACCTTGCCCACGGTCAGGCTGCGGTAGCGCGCATCGAAACCCTCGACGATGGTCCACGGCGCTTCGGCAGTGCTGGTGTGGCGCATCACGCTTTCACTCACGACCAGGAACTTGTTGTACTTCTTGTAATGTTCCCAGTCGCGTTCCGTAACGCGCCAGCGGGTCTTCGGATCTTTCTCAAGGAGTTTGAGGCGCTTTTCCTGCTTCTCTTTGGAAAGGTGCATCCAGAACTTGAGGATCAGTGCACCTTCATCGACCAGCATTGTTTCCAGGCGTTTGGCACGCTCCAGGCTCTGGTCAAGATCGGCAACTTTGGTGCGGCCTGCCACACGGTTGAGAATCGGCCAGGTGTACCAGGAGCCTAGAAACACGCCGATCCTCCCCTTTGGCGGCAGCTCGCGCCAGAAACGCCACATCATCGGGCGATCCAGCTCTTCATCGGACGGCTCGCCCATGCCATGGGTCTGGATAAAGCGCGGGTCCATCCACTCGTTGAGCAGGTTGACGGTTTCGCCGCGCCCTGCGCCATCCACGCCGCCAATCAAAATAATGACCGGAAATTTTGCCAGCTTTGCCAGGTCTATCTGTGCTTCCAGCAGTGCCTCGCGCAGCTTGGGCACCTCCGCATCGTAGGTGGCTTTGTCGATCTTGTGTCCGAGCTCTGCTGATTCAAACATGGCGATCTCCCCGAAGTAGTTATTGGTTCATGGGTTATAAATGATCAGGAGCGATGACCAGGCGCAGCGAGGTTTGGTAATCGCCCTCATGCGTGCGGCGGCTAAACCACCAGACCGCCCCCTTCTTTACGCTCCAATAATCCGGATGGCCGGTCATGAGCAACGCGGCAGCCTCGCCCAATGCGGGTTGATGACCGACAATCAACACAGTACCTTCGCCGTCAGTCCAGTCTGCCGCTTTCAGGATGGTTTCAGGGGATGCGCCGGGCCCGACATCCGGGTCGGTGGTGAAATGTTTGGTAAGCGCCTGGGCGGTTTGCTTGGTGCGTTTGGTGGGGCTGACCAGGATGCGCGTGTCGTGCGGCAGGTTGGCGCGCAGAAAGGTTGCCATTTTATCGGCCTGCTTCTCGCCTTTTTCGGTAAGCGGCCGAGCGTCGTCAGGTCCGCCATCCTCGGCTTCAGCATGACGCCACAGTATCAGTTCCATGATTTTCTCCCGCGCCAAATATTACAGTTCAGTTTGCAGGATATACCGTATATACTGATTTTGCCATATCTCAATAAGGAGTACAGCATGACTGAAAAACCTGCCGCAGCCAAACGCAAGATTATTCCGGCAAAACCATCCGCCGCCGCAAGCAAATCCGCGATGGAAAACAACGCCCCCGCCAAGCCTGCGAAGAAAAACAAGAAGGCCAGGAAAGCAAACGGCAAGGCGGAAAACAGGAAAAAGGTGGTCCGCGACAGTTTCACCATGCCGCAAAACGACTACGCGAGAATCGCCGAACTCAAACAGGTCTGCCTCAAGGCGGGCGTGCATGTGAAGAAGAGCGAGCTGCTGCGCGCCGGTCTGCATGCCTTGGGCAAGCTCAGCGCTGCGCAGTTGAAGCAGGCGATTGCGCAGATGGAACAGATCAAGACCGGGCGTCCGAAGAAAGGCTGATGGTCTTCGTAATCTAGGCAGAGGCAGCCCGGCAATGAGCGTCAGGCCGGT